>JAAFHI010000462.1 GCA_013298335.1 Actinomycetota bacterium | reverse complement strand
AGCCCCCAGATCGCCCACTGGGGCGTGGCAGGGTTGATGGTGTCGATGGCGTTCTCGATTGCGATTCGGTTCAATCGGGTCTATGACGGCCTGGACGCCGCCAACCATGAACTTGAACTGAAGGTCGCCGAGCGGAGCGCGGAACTGTACGAGGCCAACTCGGAACTGGCCGAATCGGTGTCGAAGCTGGAAGCGGCGCAGGCCGAGACCAACCGCAAGAAGGCCGCCCTCGACCAGAAAATCGCCGAACTGGACGGCAAGAACCACGAACTGACGGTTGCGCAGCAGCAGGCCGACCGCATTTTTTCGGCGCTCGCGCTGGCGCTGCCGGGGACGGTGCTTGACGAGAAGTACCGACTGGACGAAAAAATCGGCGAGGGCGGATTCGGCGTCGTGTTCCGGGCCACCCATCTGACGCTCGGGCGGGCCATCGCGGTCAAGGTGTTCAAGCCGCGCGCCGGAAACGACAACGCGGAAGCCATCGAGCGGTTCAAGCGGGAAGGGATTTCAATTGCCCGGCTGTCGCATCCGAACATCATTTCCGTACTGGATTCGGGAATTTCGGCCACCGGAATCGCCTATCTGGTGATGGAACTGCTGACCGGACAGTCACTTGCCGACGATTTGCGGGCCGCGACGGTGACGACGCTCCAGGAATGCGTGGAACGCATGATTCCGGTCTGCCGCGCGCTGGCCGAGGCCCACCAGATCGGGATCATTCACCGCGACATCAAGCCGGACAACATCTTTCTCAACCGGACGCCGGGCGGCGAGGTCGTCAAGGTCGTGGATTTCGGTATCGCCAAGATGATGCTCGATGAGAAGAACGAGGACCTGGAACGGCTGACCGCCACCGACAACCTGATTGGAACGCCCGTCTACATGGCCCCCGAGCGGCTCGGCGGCAAGGCGTACGACGGGCGTTCGGACGTGTACAGCGTGGGCGTTGTCCTGTATGAGTTACTGGCCGGACGTCCGCCCTTCGAAAAAAGCCTGAGCGGATTGGTCGGCATCATGCTGGCGCACCTGAAGGCCCCCCCGCCTCCGTTGCGCGAACTGAATCCGTTTATCCCGTTGAGCATCGAGGACATCATCAACCGGACGCTCGAAAAGGCCCCGGAGCGGCGTCCGACCGCCTCGGAACTGGCCGACCGGCTCGCCGCCGCGCTGGCCGAGCTTCCGGCGGATATCCAAACCCGGCCCTTCGATCGCATTGCCCCCCGCGAAGCCTTTATTTCAACCCAGCATTCGAGTTTTCCGTCGCTATGACCTTCAGCGCCCGAGTTCAACCGGCCAGGTTTCGGAACCGTCCGTACCTGTCCCGGCGGTGGTTTTTTTTCTGTTTCGCCCTGTTTCTAATGATCGGAAGCGTGGGAACGGCTCAGACCGCCCCCTCGCCGACGATTGCGCTGCCGGTCGCGCTGCCGGTTGACCTTGCGCGGGACTGGAAGGTTCAAACGGGCGACGACCCGGCGTGGGCGCAACCCGGATTCGACGATTCAGGCTGGACGAAAACCGGCATCGCGGACGCCTGGGCCAGCCCGGCCCATGACGGCTTCTCGTGGTACCGCAGGGAAGTACGGCTTCCGTTACCCGCCCTTTCCGGGTCATCCGAAACGCTCGGCATCCGGCTCGGTCAGGTTGAGTACGGCGCGTATCAGATATTCGCCAACGGTCGGGAAATCGGTCGTTTCGGGGATTTCCAACCGTCGGCGAACCTTCCGCGGGCGCGTCCGGCGGCGTTTTCCCTGCCGGAGGGAACGGTCGGCCCCGACGGACGGCTGATGCTCGCCATCCGGCTCTGGAAAAAACCCGCTTTTTCAAGACCCGCCGCCTTCTACTCGGCCCGCTATGAACCGTGGCGGAAAACGTTCGCCGTAGGCCGGTTCGACGTTCTGCGCGACGACATCGCCCTCGAATACCGTGACCGGCAGGTCGCGGACCTCGGGCGGCTCATCATGGTGGTCATCTTTTTCGCGGGAAGCCTCTACCACGTCCTGTTGTTTCTCGGTCGCCGGAACGTCACCGAATATCTGTGGTTTGGGTTCACCGGTATCGGCGGGGCCGTGAATGTTTTCTGCAACTCATTCTGGGTAAATGAGTTCCTGTCGATCTTCGCCGCCGACGCCGTGAAGGTCCTGGCCGGGCAGCTCACGACGCTCCTGATGACCGAGTTCATCAGTCGTTTCGTGAACCGTCCGATTCCGGGCTGGGTCCGGGGGATTCAGGCCATTCAGGTTCTGTCGGTCCTGATGATTGCGATCTGGCCGACGGCGGTCACCACGCCGATTCGTCCGGGGCTGGTGTTTCTGATCCTTCCGGTGGTGACCATACAGGCGGTCATCACCTTTCAGGAAATGCGGCGCGGCCATCCTGATGCCTGGCCCTTCGTGGTCGGGTTCGGCATTTTTCTGGTCACCCAGAGCCTGACCATCGCGATGGTATTCGGCTGGCTGAACATTCCCCAGCTTTACCACTGGGGACTGGCCGCGATCGTGCTGTCGATGGCCATCGCCCTCTCGCAACGGTTCAATCGCGTCTACCGGGACCTTGACGCGCTCAATCGCGACCTCGAAAACAAGGTCGAAAAGCGCACCGAGGCGCTGTCGCTAGCCAACGGCGAACTCGCCGAAACCGTGACCAAACTGGAGGAGGCGCAGGCCGAGACCGTCCGGAAAAACGAGGAACTCGACCGCAAGATTTCCGAACTGAACCACAAAAACCGCGAACTGGTCGTGGCGCAGCAGCAGGCCGACCGGATTTTCTCGGCGCTCGCGCTCGCCCTGCCCGGAACGGTGCTTGACGAGAAATACCGGCTGGACGAGAAAATCGGGGAGGGCGGATTCGGGATTGTCTTCAAGGCGACCCATCTCGCGCTCGGACGGGTGATTGCGGTCAAGGTTTTCAAGCCGCGCGCCGGGAACGACAACGCGGAAGCCATCGAGCGGTTCAAGCGGGAAGGCATCTCGATTTCGCGCCTGAATCACCCGAATATCATCTCCGTTCTGGATTCGGGCATTTCCGCCCAGGGCATCGCCTATCTGGTGATGGAACTTCTGAAAGGAATCTCGCTCGCCGACGAAATGCGCGGCGGCGGACTGACCTGCGTCCGGCACTGCGTGAGCCGGATACTCCCGGTGTGTCGCGCACTGGCGGAAGCGCATCGGCTGGGGATCATTCACCGCGACATCAAACCGGATAACATTTTTATCGATGTGTTTCCCGAGGGCGAAATTGTCAAAGTCGTGGACTTCGGTATCGCCAAAATGGTCGCCGACGACACGAGCGAGGAACTCGAAAAACTGACTGCCACCGACAGCATCATCGGGACGCCGGTCTATATGTCGCCGGAACGGATTTCGGGCAAATCCTACGACGGACGGTCCGATGTCTACAGCGTGGGGGTCGTGCTTTATGAAATGCTCGCCGGGCGTCCACCCTTCGAAAAAAGCACGAGCGGACTGGTCGGCATCATGATGTCGCACCTTCACGACGCGCCACCGTTCCTGCGCGAATTGAATCCGCTGATTCCCCCGGTTTTTGAAGACATCATCAACCGGACGCTCGAAAAAAATCCTGCAAACCGTCCGTCGGCGAGGGAACTGGCCGATTTGCTTGTCGTCGCCCTTGAAACGCTCCCACCCGACGTCGCGGACACGTCGTTCGACCGCCGCGCCCCGCGCGAGGCGTTCATTCCGACGGTGCATTCGAGTTTTTCGTCGTTGTGATGAGTAACTTTTTCCGCCGGTCCGTTTCAAACGGTTTCTCAACCTCGAAACGGTGTAACTGTTCAGAGTCCCCCGCTTTAGCGGGGAAAATTTCGGAAATTCGACCATTTTTCCACTACTTTTCAGGAAAATCATGGGCGAAGCCTGATTTTTCCTTGGAAAATGTGCCGCGCTTTTTTCCCGCTAAAGCGGGAGACTCTGAACAGTTCTGAAACGGTTTTGGAGGAACGTTTTCGTGTCCCGAATATCGGTTTTCGCGATTTTTGCGCTTCTATTCATGTCGTTTTCCGGCGTGGTCGGCTGCGGGACGAATCCGCCGCCGTCCAAACCCGTTTCAGCCGGGGCCGCGCCGGTCGCTCAAACCGTTTCAACCGAATCAAAAGACCCACTTGGCGCGCTGTTCGACCCGTTGCTGACTGACGGCTTCGATTTTCCGGTCGGCGACGCGGACGGGAAGGGGGCATACAAAACGCCCGACGGGAAAACGT
>JAAFHI010000984.1 GCA_013298335.1 Actinomycetota bacterium | reverse complement strand
CGGGGGAAAACCCATTTTTCTGGTGAATTGACCGGGAAACCGACAGGGGGAAAGTCCCTGCCGGGCGGGAATGACGGCCACGCCCGAGCCGTGACGCAAACAACCTTTACCCTGACTGGAGGCCCAGATGAGACGAAAAGAATTTTTACGCTTGGCCGGTTTTGCGGGGGCGGTTTCAGCCCTCGGCGGCCTTGGGTGGATGGCGAATGGGTGTCGGACAAAATCAGAAGGCTCGCCCATTCAGCCGCCCCCTTCGGATACGTCCACGTCCGGGAGAGCTGAAGGGGACTTCCGAACCGCCCTCGCGATCCCCCCAGTGATGGCTGTGACAAGCCGTCCGTCATTTCAGTCAAATATCGCCAGAGTGGCGTTGATTCAAGGCAAGGCTGGAGAAGTTTACGGCTATGGCGGAGGTATCCTCGGGCCGACGTTCACGGCCAAATCCGGCGAGAAAGCGACGTTTGCGTTTACGAATCGATTGCGGGAACCGACCAACGTCCACTGGCATGGCTTAATCATTCCACCCTTGATGGATGGCCATCCGGAACAGTCGATCCCGGCCGCCGGAACATTCAACTTTCAGTTCGACATCAATCAACGGGCCGGTCTTTACTGGTATCACCCGCACGCGATGGGGAGTACCGCTGTCCAGGTTTTCAAGGGACTTGGGGGACTGTTTATGGTCACCGATGAAGAAGAAGACGCCCTGAAATTGCCGAGCGGCGACCGTCAGATTCCCTTGGTATTACAAGACAAACGATTCGGCTCCGACGGAAGCCTTCACTATGCCCCGACCAAAGACGAGGTCATGACGGGCTACTTCGGTGAATCGGTTCTCGTGAACGGAGTTGTTTCACCATTCGTGCCCGTGGCGACCGGGTGGTATCGTCTCCGGGTTTTGAACGGATCGACCGCGCGAATCTACAATTTGACACTCAGTGCGGGAGCTGAAATGACCCTTGTCGGTTCCGACGCGGGTCTTTTGGCCAGACCTGAAAAAATCAGAAGGCTTCTTCTTTCCCCTGGAGAGCGAGCCGATATTCTGGTCGATTTCTCGACCGTCGGCATCGGTACCGATGTGTTTCTGATGAGCGACCCGTTCGATGGCGCCGGGTCACAGGGCAAGTCGGCGTTCAAAATCCTGCGATTTTATGTCGACCGAAAGGTGACCGACCCCTTTACCCTTCCGTCGAACCTCTCGACGATTGCCCCCGCTAACCCTTCGTCCGCGACTCGGACCCGAACTTTTGAAATCAGCAATCAAGGCGGCGGGATGGAAAACATGAAAGGCATGCCAATGGAGGGTGACTCGCCAGGGAACGGCATGGCCGAGATGCACGCCATCAACGGAAAAAGCTATGAGCTCAAGCGAATCGATGAAGTTCTGAAAGCCGGGGTTACGGAACGGTGGGTCTTCGACAATTCCCAAGGCGATGAACCGCACCCGATGCATATTCACGGAGTCCACTTTCGGATTCTGGAACGAGTCGGGGGAAGAAATGGCGTCCAGGCCGGCGAAACGGGTTGGAAAGACACGGTTTTGCTTCTGCCCAAGGAAAAAGTGAGTGTGCTGTTTCAAACCCCGACGTTCCCGGGAAAATACGTCATGCACTGCCATAATCTCGAACATGAAGAAAGCGGCATGATGATGAATTTCGAGGTTCGGTGACGGACGGCGCGGGCAAGTTCGATCAGCGGGGTATTCCCGATCCATGAAGCGAAGTGACCCCAGGCCATTACGCCAGCCTTTGTGCGGTTCTCGACATAATCCTTCCGGCCGGACCTTGGGTCGATTTGGTGTGAAAGGGCGTCGGTCCGAATCAACCATTCGCGCAGGTTTCAGTTGGACGCATCGCGTGGCGGAGTCGCTTCCGGGGTGGTCGCGCCGGGACGACGCTCGGCGATGTTGAATTTCTGCATTCGGTAGATCAGAGCGCTTCGGGTGAGATTCAGGTATCTGGCCGTGTGCGTCTGATTCCAATGGTTCTTTTCGAGCGCCCGAAGAATGAGTTCCCCTTCGATTTCCTCAAGGTCGATGCCGTTTTCCGGAAGATTGAAAAGCATGTTTCCCACCGGGGTGGCCGAGCCGGTCAGAGCATCGGGCAGATCCTCCTTGCCGATTTCCGATGCATCGGCGAGCACCACCATTCGCTCGATGACGTTTCTGAGTTCACGGACGTTTCCTGGCCAGGCGGAGGCCATCAGGTAGCGGTAGACTTCCCGGTTCAAGCGGATTCCACCCGTTTCGTAGCGCTCGG
>JAAFHI010000290.1 GCA_013298335.1 Actinomycetota bacterium | reverse complement strand
TTGAGAATTTTCGGCCCCACCGGATTTTGTGGGGTGAGTGCGCGGAACCGGCTTGAAAACTCGCGAGGCGGGTTTCCGCATATAGCCCCCGATGATGCGAGTCTTCGAGCGAATCGGGGGAAACGGACGCGGAATTGAGAATTGAGAATGCAGAGTTGTGGGTTTGAAGTTTTTTCCGTGGAGCATTTTTCATGCCTCTGACAGCACAGGAAAAGGAACTCGTCGCCACGGTCGGATGTCCGGTTGAAGTCGGTGAAATCGTCAGGACCGTCCTCGATCATCCGCTCGAACGGTTCATCAGCAGCGTCGAGGGCGACGAGACGGCGGTCATCGTGACCGGACTGTCGGTCACGCTTGTCGAACGGGACGAAGCATCGAAACTGGTCGGTCAATTGAATGAAAAACTCGCCGGGCACGCCTATCGGGCCTTCTGGACCCGGCGCGACAAGGGTCGGCGGCAACAGGACGAAATCGTCGTCTTTCAACCGCTCCTGCCCTTTGACCTGCTCCTGTTCCTGCATACCCAGGCCCCAAACTACGACCTCGATACCCAGGCGATCATCGCCCGGCTGACCGGGTGGGCCGAGCACTTCGAGATTGATCTCATCGGTGCGGGAAGCGATTTCGTTGATCTTTCGTTTCGTACGCTGCCGGAGGATGTCGAGGCGTTCGCGCGGGAGGTGTACGAGTTCTGCCCCGATACGGTCGAACAGGGCACGGGCATCGCCGCCGAGATGCTCATCGAGCATGGCAGCGTCGATGAAGACACCGACATCGAGGAACTCGGCCTTGAGATGCTCGTGCGGAGCATCCAGACCGAAAAGTCGTTGTTCCTCTGGTGGGATTGAACCAATCGGAATGAACGACGGCGCCCCAACCTTTTCCGAACGGATACGGATGCTTCTCGCCGACCGAAGAGTCCGGTTCGGCGGGTCGGCCATCGTCCTTGTTGCGGCACTGGCATTCGCGGGTGTCGTGATTTCCGAAAAACGCGCCGAAGAGGCGCGGCGCGCGCGCTGCACGCAACGGGTCAAGGGCCTCATAGACCACGAACGCACGTCCCCGGCCACCCCCGTTCCTTTTCCATGGCTGAGACCAAGACATCGCCGTTATCGCGTGGCGTACAGCTTCGAGGTCAACGGCGTGACCTATGTCGGGGAAAGCATCTGGCCGTTCAGGCCGCAAGGGAAATACCTCTCGGTCAACTATGATCCGGCGGACCCAATGACCTCCTTTTCCAACTACGACCGCGCGCCCGACTCCTGAACCCAATCGCTTTTTCTCGTCTGCCCCGCTCCGGCGGGGTTTTCCTTTTCCGGAAAAAACTTCCGTCGGTTGTAACCTTTTCGGGGTCTCGAACGTGGATATGGCGCACGCACCGATTCGGGCGCATTTTTCGCGAAAGGAACGCGATTCCATGTTTGAACCCAACGACACTGTTTTTGACGCCGTCGTCATCGGCGGAGGCATTGCCGGACTGGTCGCCGCCGCCAGACTGGGCCGGGCGGGCCGCCGGACGCTTTTACTTGAACGCGCCGCCGACCTCGGCGGACGGGCGCAAACCCGCGACCACGACGGATTCCACCTCAACCTCGGTCCGCACGCGCTCTACAACGGGGGCCACGCCGCGCGGATCTTCGCGGATCTCGGCATTTCCATCTCAGGCGCACCGCCGATCAACCGACTTTTTCTCGTTCGCAACGGAAAACTGCACGCCCGTTCGGGATCGCCGCTCGCGCTGCTCGGCACGCCCGCAATCAGTCTTTCGGCAAAAATCGAGCTGGCGCGACACTTTATGAGCGTGGGAAAACTCGACGCGGCGGCGCTCGACCGGATCACGGTGGACGACTGGCTCGCGACGCGCTTCCGGCAGCCAGACGCCCGGCTTTTCATGAAATCGTTCATTCGGTTGAACACCTACGCCTCGGCACCGGACCGGATGAGCGCGGGCGCGGCGGTCAAACAGATGCAGGCAGGGCTGAAAGGCGTCAGCTACCTGCACGACGGCTGGCAAACGCTGGTGGACGGGCTGACGAAATGCGCCACGGCGGCGGGGGTCGAAATCCTGACCGGCGCGGGAGTGGAATCGGTCGTCCGTCGCCCCGGCGCGGAGGGCTTCGACATCCGGCTGATGGACGCCCGCCGCTTCGCGGCTCACTCGGTCGTCATCGCGGCGAGTCCGGCGGTGGCGGCGAAACTGCTGCCCGAATCGGTCGTCCTCAAAACGGCGGCGGCACGCGCGGTCCTGGTCACGGCGGCCTGTCTCGACCTCGCGCTGCGGCGGCTGCCGTTCCCGAAACGGACCGGCGGGCTGGGGCTGGACCGTCCGTTGTACTACTCGGTGCATTCGGCGGCGGCCTCGCTCGCGCCGGCGGGCGGCGCGGTCATCCATGCGGCGTACTACCGCGCGCCGGAGGGCAATCCGTCGCACGCGGAACTTCGGCGCGAACTGGAAACCCTGCTCGACGGGGCGCAGCCGGGCTGGCGCGCGGAAGTCGTCCACGAGCAGTTCATGCCCGCGCTGCCGGTCGCGCACTGGCTGCCGATGGCGGAAACCGGCGGGTTGCCGGGGCGACCGTCGCCGGTCGTGGCCGACGTGCCGGGGGCCTTCATCGCGGGCGACTGGGTCGGCGATGAAGGCATGCTCGTGGACGCAAGCGCGGCGAGTGGCGTGAGTGCCGCGGCGGAAATTCTGAAAAGGGATTGGGAAAGGGATCAGGAATCGGGGATCAGGGATCAGGGGAAAAACCAGCGGCTTGCGGTGGGTGCATAAACGTACCTTTCAACGCTCTTTCCAAAATACATCTTGATGTGCAAAGTCGGTCCATCACGCATTTCCCTGATTCCTGATGCCCGATCCCTGACCCCTGCCTTATGCTTGCCGACACTTTCGCCGCCGACCGCCCCCTGCTCTGGGGCATGTGCTACCGGATGACCGGGAGCGTCGCCGACGCCGACGACATCGTGCAGGAAACGTTTGTACGGGCGATGGAACATCCGCCGGCGCGGACCGACGAACCGTTGCGCCCGTGGCTGGTGCGGGTGGCGATGAACCTGAGCCGGGATCACCTGCGGCGGCGCAGAAGAAGCGAATACCCCGGCGTCTGGCTGCCGGAACCGGTTGCAACCAATGACGGCGAAGTGGCGGCGGCTGGCGGAAAGACTTCGGCGGCAGCGCGTTACGATACGACGGAAAGCATCACCTTCGCGTTTCTCATTGCAATTGAAGCACTGACACCGGCCCAGCGGGCGGTGCTCATCCTGCGCGATGCCTTCGACTATTCAACCGAGGAAACCGCCGCCGCGCTCGGGATGACGCCGGGGAACGTGAAAGTCACGCTCCACCGGGCACGGCAGGCGATGCGGGCCTACGACACGAGCCGAACGACCGATTTCCGCCAGCGGCAGGCGGCGGTCGGCGTGGCGCTCCAGGAATTTCTGGCCTGTTTCGCCCGCCACGACATCGCGGGCCTCGAACGCCTGCTCGCGGCGGACGTAATCCATCTTTCCGACGGCGGAGGAAAAGTCCACGCCGCGCGGTGGCCGATTTTCGGTCGCGAGAAAGTTTTGCGCCTGCTGTTCGGCGTCAGTGGAAGCGCGACGCCCCCGCTGATTCGCCTTGCGGAAATCAACGGCTTTCCAACGATATTGCTCGAATTTCCGGACCGTTCCGGGAAAAAGCCGCGCCAGTCCGTTTTTCAATGCGAGACGGACGCCGCCGGGCGGATCGTCCGGTTTTACAATGTGGTCGCGCCGTCAAAAGTAAGCGGGATGTTCATTTCCGAAACCACTGCCCAACCTGAAGCCTGATTTTAATTTTCCCTTAATTGCGGTGTGCGTCGTGAAGGGGCTACTATTCGGCCTCATTTTTCCATCGCCACCACGTCAGACAAGCCCTCGTAGAATCGTCCTTATTTTTTCATAAGGTCCCAGCCTCGAATGCCCTCCCCCAGTGGCTCATCTCTCGGGAAAGGTGACGCATGCTTCATGCAAACCGCTCTCGATCCAGCTTCGCTTTCCCTTCAGCATTTCGGCGACAATCTGCCGTATGCACTGTGGGTCATGTCGCATCGGGATTTCCGGGTGCTGTATGTCAACCCCGAGTTTTCGAAGGTCTGGGGCATTTCGCCCCATGAGTTCATTGCCGACCCGATGCAACTTGAACAGTTGGTGCATCCCGAGGACCGCGTCCTGCGCCGGACCGGACTCGAACGCCAGGTCGGGGGAGAAAAAATCGACCTCGAATTTCGCATCCTGCGACCGGACGGCGAAATCCGCTGGGTTCGGGAGATCGCGTTTTCTCTTCTCAACGCCGAGGAGAAGCCGGCCCGGATCGTCGTGCTGACCCGCGACATCACCGATTTCAAGCATCTCAGCGTCGCGCACCGCGAGAGCGAGGCGCGCTTCCGGCTGTTTTTCGACAATTCGCCGGAAGCGATGTTCTGCACCGATCCGTCGGGTCGCATCCTGTTTCGCAACCAGTCCTCGTACCGGAAAAACAAGACCCTGAACGTCGGAGACGCGCTGGAACTGGTTTTTCACGAGGAAGATCGGTATCGCCTCATGGGGTCGCTCGCCGAAGCGACCTCCCGGCACGCCCGGGTCAAATTCGAAGCCCGCCTCGAACCGGCGGAAGGATCGCGCTGGGTGGCCGGCAGCATTGCGCCAATTCCATCCGAATCCAGCGTGACCGAACTGATGGTCAGCATCCGGGACATCTCCACCCAAAAACAGGACGAGGAGAAACTACGCCAGACGAATACGGAAATTTCGGTGGCGAACACCAAACTCCGCGAACTTGACGCCCTCAAGGGACAGTTCGTTGCGGGACTGGTGCATGACATCCGCTCGCCCCTCTCGGCGGTGACCGGCGCGCTCGACATCATGCGCATGATCGGCGTCACCGAGGAAATCGAGGAATATCTGTCCATTGCCCAGGAAGGACTTTCCCATTCCCTCCTGCTCATCAACGAGATGCTCGAAGTCAACCGGATCGAAATCGGCGCTCATCTCATCGAAAAAGCCTCCATCGAGCCGAAGTCCTGCCTGCTCGAATGCCTCCAAACGGCGGAAATCGAAGCCCACCGCCGGTCGATCACCATTTCGAGCACCTTTACAATGGATTCGCCGCCCCTGCCCACGCTCAACGCCGACCGGGTCAGGTTCAAGCGCGTCATCGACAACCTGCTTACCAACGCCATCAAGTTCACGCCCCGCGACGGCACCGTCTCGCTCGACGCGCGGGTCGTCAGCCAGACCAACGGAACGGAATCCCTTGAAGTCACCGTGGCCGATACCGGCGTCGGCATCGCGCCTGAAGATCAGCGGACGATTTTCGACCCTTACGTACAAGCGAAAAACGACCGCCGTCACCTCGGCGTCGGCCTCGGTCTGGCGGTCGTCAAACATATCGTCGAAGCTCACGGCGGCTCGGTCCATGTTGAAAGCGAACCCGGGCGCGGCACGCGATTCACGGTTGCATACCCCATTT
>JAAFHI010000957.1 GCA_013298335.1 Actinomycetota bacterium | reverse complement strand
CCGCTGGGTCCTCGGCGCCGGCGGCGTCGGTCAGTCCGATCTGAAAACGTTTCAAAACGCCGTCCGACTCGACGCAATTCTCGCCGCGCAGGATGGCCTGCTGGCGGATTACGAACTGGTCGCCGACGCGGTGTATCGCCGGTAGGAGGGATCAGGGGTCAGGAATCGGGGATCAGAGAAAACGTTTGAAACCCCGTTTCTCAATGGCTTCCCTTTTCCGCCCCGAAATCCTGATCCCTGTTTCCTGACCCCTGATCCCTTTTTCCCGAAACCTTCCAAGGAGGTCCCCCAGATGAGCGATACTGACTATCGCGCCATCGCAATTGTCGGTACCGGTGCAATCCTGCCCGATGCCCCGAATGTGACGACGTTCTGGAATAACGTCACCAGCGGCCACTACAGCATTCGCGACGTGACGCCCGACCGGTGGGACCCGAATCTGTATTTTGATCCCGACCCGAAGGCTCCGGACAAAACCTACTCAAAAATCGGGGGCTGGGTTCGCGAAGCCGCCTGGGACCCGATTGCCTGGCGGCTGCCGATTCCTCCGCTCGTCAGCGCCGCCATGGATGAAGGCCAGAAATGGGCCATCGCCTGCGTCCGCGAGGCGCTCCAGAACTTCGGCTACCCCGAACGCCCGCTCAACACCGACCGGACGGCGGTGATTCTCGGCAACGCCATGGCCGGGGAAAAACACTATCAAACCGCCCTGCGGGTGTTTTATCCCGACCTCGCCCGCGATCTCGAAGGCTCACCGGAATTCGCGGCCCTCCCCCTCGAAGTACAAAAACGCATCCTCACCCAGTTCCACGCCAATTTTTCCGAACGGCTGCCCCCCATCACCGAAGACACGATGCCGGGCGAACTCTCCAACTGCATCGCCGGACGCATCGCCAACCTGTTCAACCTTCACGGTCCCAACTACGTCGTGGACGCCGCCTGCGCCTCGGCGATGGCCGCCATCACGGCGGCGGTCGAAGGCCTGGTCGAAGGCGATTACGACGCGGTCCTGACCGGCGGCATCGACCGCAACATGGGGCCGTCATCCTTTGTAAAGTTCTGCAAAATCGGGGCGTTGTCGGCCACCGGCACGCGGCCCTACTCCGACGGCGCGGACGGCTTCGTCATGGGTGAAGGCGCGGCGGTGTTTCTGTTGAAACGGCTGGCCGACGCCGAACGTGACGGCGACCCGATCCACGCGGTCATTCGCGGCATCGGCGGGGCCAGCGACGGACGCGGCAAGGGCATTACCGCGCCGAATCCCGTCGGTCAGCGCCTCGCCATCGAACGGGCCTGGAAAAACGCCGGTCTGTCCCCCGCCACGGCGGGCCTCGTCGAAGGGCATGGCACCTCGACCAAGGTCGGCGACGTGGTGGAAGTCGAAAGTCTCGCCGCCGTGTTCGCGGCGGCGGGGGCCGCGCTGGGGAGCGTGGCCCTCGGCTCGGTGAAATCCAATTTCGGCCACCTCAAGAGCGCCGCCGGCGCGGCGGGCATTCTCAAGGCCGCGCTCGCCCTGCGCGACAAGGTCCTCCCGCCAAGCCTCAATTTCATCCATCCAAGCCCAAGCCTCGATTTCGAAAAACTCCCCTTCCGGGTCAATACCGAACTTCGCCCGTGGGAATCACGCAACGGCGAACCCCGCCGGGCGGGCGTCAGCGCCTTCGGATTCGGCGGGACGAATTTCCACATCGTGCTCGAAGAACACATTCCCGGCGCGCTGAAAACCCAGCGGGCCTACACGATTTCCGCCGATGTGGAGTTGAGTACCAACGGTGACGGCGGCGGCTCCGACGGCGGACACGTCAAGATTGAAATGGCGGCGGTCACCGTCAAAGCCCCGCTGCGGGGCGCGCTGCTCGTCGGCGGCGCGACTGTCGCCGAACTGACCGAACGCCTGAAAGCCGTTCAAATGGAAGCGGATGCGGGCCGCGCGCCAGTCCCCGCGCCGCCGTCCGAAAACGATTTGAAAGCGCCGGAACGCATCGCCATCGACTACGGCAGTGCGGAGGAACTCGCCGACAAGGCCGGGAAAGCCCTGCTCGCGCTGGCAAACGACACCCCCGCGAAGTGGCGGATGCTCCGCTCGAAAGGCGTGTTCCGGGGCAGCGGACCGACACCCAAAGTCGCGTTTCTCTACACCGGGCAGGGCTCGCAGTACGTGAACATGCTCCACGAACTCCGCGACCGCGAGCCGATTGTCGCCGCCGCCTTCGCCGAAGCCGACGAATGCACCGCCCGACTCCTTCCGAAACCGCTGACCGGATTCATCTTTACCGACCCGGCGGACGCGGGCGCGGTGGGGCG
>JAAFHI010000111.1 GCA_013298335.1 Actinomycetota bacterium | reverse complement strand
TGACCTGCCATTTCTGCAATATGACCTACCGTCTGAGCGTTGACGACCTGAACCGGCTCATTGCAGGGGCGGAATAGTAGTCAGTGGCCAGTAGTCAGTGGCCAGTAGTCAGTGGTCAGCAAAACCAGGTTTTGGTTTTTGAGAGGATAGCCCATAGCCGGACCGAAGGGAGGCTATGGGAAAAGCAGCCAGCAGTCAGTAAAAACCGGTTTCGGTTTTTTGGAATGTAGCTCATAGCCGGACCGCAGGGAGGCTATGGAAAAAATGGGTGATCCGATGAACCGCGAAAATCCGCCCACCCACCCGACACCCGACACCCGACACCCGACACCTTCCCTCGCCGAACGCATCAAGGCGCGCGCGTTTGAACTCGGGTTTTCGAAAATCGGGATTGTCCCGGCGGATGCGCTGACGGACGAGGCGGCACGATTGCGCGAGTGGCTCGACCGGGGCCACCACGCGACGATGGGCTGGATGGAGCGGACGTTCGACCGGCGGACCGATCCGCGCCTCGTGCTGCCCGGCGCGAAGTCGGTAGTGGCGGTCGCGCTCAATTACGACACGCCGGGTCGCCATTCTGACGCGCCCGACGCGGGAAAAATCTCGCGCTATGCGTGGGGCGACGATTACCACGACGTACTGGGCGACAAACTCGCCGCGCTGCTCGAATGGGTGAAGGCGGAAGTCCCCGGCGCGGAGGGAAAAGTCTGCGTTGACGCGCAGCCCGCGATGGACAAGGCGTGGGCGGTCCGGGCCGGGTTCGGCTGGATCGGCAAGCACTCGAACCTCATCACCCGCGAGTACGGGTCCTGGGTTTTTCTCGGCGAACTGCTGCTCGACATCACGCTCGACTTCGACGCGGACGGCCCGATGGCCGACCACTGCGGAAGCTGTACCGCGTGTCTCGACGCCTGCCCGACCGGGGCCATTGTCGAGCCCTACGTCGTGGACGCCCGCCGGTGCATTTCCTTCACCACCATTGAATCCAAGTGCGACGACCCGGAACTCCCGACCGACGGGTGGATCTTCGGCTGCGATGTCTGCCAGGACGTCTGCCCCTGGACCCGCTTCCGGAAACCGACTGAAGAACCTCGCTTCAGCCCCCGCGAGGGCGTCATCGAACTGCCGCTCGCGACCGTCGAAGCCATGACGCCGGAGGAGTTTCAGGAAAGATTTGCCGGTTCGCCCGTCCTTCGAACCAAACTCAAGGGACTCAGGCGCAATGCCCGCGGGGCGCGGTAATCGGAAATTCCCGTCAGGCGTCAAAAATCGGGTGACGCAATGTATGATTTCAAACAAAGTCGTTGACGCCAATACTTAAACTTTTGTAATTTCACACGAACCTTTAGCAGCACTCTTGTAACTTGACGGCAATCCCGGCGTAATGCCGTGCCTTCGAGTGCGGTTCAAATCAGCAGTACCCATGACGTTGACGCCTCGCGGAATCCCCCCTCTGTGAATGTGTGTCTGAATGGACGTGGACTGTCCGGCGTGCGCCCCCGAGCGGGTTGTCCGGCGTTTCACGTGCCGGTTGCTGTCGTCTGGTTGAATTCCCGGCGAAATCGAATCGGGTCTGCGTGCGATGGAAGAAACCCCTGTCGAGTGTCGGTTGAAGGAACGCTCTTATTTCAATGGAGGAAAGAGGTTGAATATGACCACTCCCATGCAAGTTTTCCGGCGTGGAAATGTCGCACTGCGGACGTGCCTGGCTCTCTGGGCGCTGCTGATGTGTGCCGTTCCCGCGCTGGCGCAGAGCGACTCGGCCCGCCTGACCGGTACCGTTACCGATTCAAGCGGCGCCGCGGTTGCGGGCGCGACAATCACGGTGACCAGTCTGGAAACCGGACGTGTCACGTCGGCGCAATCCGAAGAGAACGGCGGTTATTCGGTTGCCGCCCTTCTGCGCGGTCAGTACCGCGTTGAAGTCAAGCGCGACGGTTTCAAATCGGTGAAGCAGGACATCACCCTTGAAATCCAGCAGGTCGCCTCCCTCGACTTCACGCTCGAAACCGGCGTTGTGACGGACGTCATTGAAGTCAATGACAACGTGCCGCTCATCAGCCAGGACACGTCCAGCCTCGGGCAGGTCGTTCAGGGCCGTCAGGTCACGGAACTTCCGCTCAATGGCCGGAACTTCACCCAGTTGGCGGTGCTCATTCCGGGCGTCACCCGCGGCGCGCCGGATGGCGCGGCTTCGGGTGCGGGCGGCAACGTTGAAACGTTCCGTAACGGCGACGTCGGCGGCGGTTCGCTCGCGGTCAACGGTCTCCGTCCGCAGGCGAACAACTTCACGCTCGACGGCGTGGACAACAACGAATCGCTGGTCAACTCGATCCTGACCTTCACCCCGGTGGAAGCCATCCGCGAGTTCCGCGTTCAGACCAGCATCGCCTCGGCCGAATACGGTCGCGCCGGCGGTGCGCTCATCAACGTGTCGGTCAAGTCGGGTTCGAACCAGTTCCACGGAAGTGCGTTCGAATTCATCCGCAACAGCGTCCTCGACGCGCGCGACACCTTCAACACCGGAAACAAGCCGCTCTTCATCCGCAACCAGTTCGGCGGCACGGTCGGCGGCCCGATCATCAAGGACAAGGCCTTCTTCTTCTTCAGCTATGAAGGTTTGCGCCAGAAACTGCCCCTCGGTGTCGATACCGCCACCGTTCCGACGGCGCTCATGCGTCAGGGCAACTTCTCGGAATTGCTGAACCCGGCCCTGACCGGCGGTCAGGTGTTTACCATCACCGATCCGATTACCGGTACGCCGTTCGCGGGCAACATCATTCCCGCGGCCCGGATCAACCCGGTCGGCCAGCGCTACCTGAATGCTTTCCCGTTGGCGAACAGCGGTACCCAGATCTTCGGAAACTACCGAGCGATCCGGGTTGATACGCAGAACAACAACAACTATGACGCGCGCGGCGACCTCAACCTCACCGCCAACGACACGCTCTTCGTCCGCGGTTCCTACGGCACGAACGTGTTTGACCGGACCTCGCGTCTCCCCGCGCTGCCTTCCGGTTTTGCGTCGGGCAGCAACGAAGCCCGTGTTCGGGCGATTGCCGGCGGCTGGACGCACATCTTCTCGCCGACGGTCATCAACGAACTGCGCGGCGCGGCCAACCGCATTCAGTACGGCTATGTTCCGCCCTTCGCGGATCGGCAGATTTCCGCCGACCTCGGCATTCCGAACGCCAACACCAGCCCGCTGCTTGGCGGCGGCGCGCTGATCGGCGGTTTCAACGGTCAGCTCGAATACACGGGTGACTTCGGCCCGTACCTCGTGCCGCAGAACACCTTCCAGGTGCTCGACACGCTTCAGATCACCCGCGGCGATCACACGATCCGCACCGGGGTCAACATCCTGCGTCGGCAGGTCAACCTGTTCCGTCCGAGCCGCGGGAAGGGCTTTTTCTTCCTCGTCGGAAACGGAAACGCTGACGGCACCCGCATCACCGGTTACGAAGTCTCCGACGTGCTGGCCGGTTTCGTTCAGAACTACCAGATCGGAACGCCCTTCGGAAATGTCGGCACCCGTAACTGGGAAGCCGGTTTCTTCGTGCAGGATGACTGGCGCGTGAACCGTCGCCTGACCCTGAACCTCGGCGTCCGCTACGACCTCTACACCTTCCCGACCGAAGTCGCGAATCGTCAGGCGAACTACAACCTCCGCACCGGACGGCTCGATATCGCCGGCCAGAACGGAAACTCGGAAAGCCTGATTCCGACCGACAAGAACAACTTCGCCCCGCGTCTCGGTTTCGCCATCGACGTGTTCGGCTCCGGCAAAACCATCCTCCGTGGCGGTTACGGATTGTTCTACTTCCTCGATCGCGGCGGTATCGACAACCAGTTGGCCCAGAACCCCCCGTTCTCGGGCTTCCAGACTTTCACCTACCAGAACGGCTTCCGCATCTCGCTCTCCGGTCAGGCGCCGCTCAACAGCAACGATTCCCGTCTCTCGACGGGCGCGCTGCCGCTCGGCACCCTCCCGGCCAACACCGCGACGAACCCGACCAACGTTACGGTCTTCGCCGCGCTTCCGACCAACACCAACAGCTTCACGCAGCAGTACAACCTCAGCATCCAGCAGAAGCTGACCAACAACATGTCGCTTCAGGTGGCCTATGTCGGAACGAAGGGTGGAAATCTCACCTTTTACTATGACGCCAACCGCGCGCAGTTCGGTCGTCCGCAGTTGAACCCGACGCTGGGCGGCAGCATCAACGTTCAGGATACCCGCGGCAGTTCCGACTACCAGTCGCTGCAAGTTCAGTTGGAGCGTCGCTTCTCCAACGGATGGCAGTTCCTCGCCTCCTACACCTGGTCGCACACCCTCGATGACGGTCTCGGCGCGTTCGATACCGGCCAGCCGATCGACCTGCGTCAGTTCCGTCTGGAACGGGCCAGCTCGGGCCAGGATCTCCGTCACCGGTTCGTTTACAGCTCGCTCTACGAACTTCCGTTCGGCAAGGGCAAGCGCTTTGGTTCGAACTGGAACACGGTCACCAACTTCATCCTCGGCGGATGGCAGGTCAACCCGATCCTGACCCTTCAGAGCGGTTTCGCGTTCACCGTGAATGCGAACAACAACCGTCCTGACGTGGTTGCGGCGGGAACCCCCGGTTCGCGCGTCGTCAACGGCGTGTCGCTCCTCAACGTGGCCAACGACACCCGTCCGGGAACGCTCGGACGCAACACCTTCACCGGCCCGGGCTTCAAGAACCTCGACTTCTCGCTGTTCAAGAACTTCGGGATCTTCGAGCAGTTGAAGGGTCAGTTCCGCTGGGAAGTGTACAACGTCACGAACACGCCCCAGTTCTCGAACCCGAACGGCAACTTCTTCGACGGCAACGTCGGTCGGATTCAGGGCACGCGTTTCCGCTCGAACCGCATCATGCAGTTCGCGCTGCGCCTGAACTTCTAATTCGGCCACGAGTCATTCGACTCACCCTTCACGCGGACGGGAAGCGATTCCCGTCCGCGTTTTTCTTTCACTGGTTTGCAAGGTCACTTGAAACCGGTAATCTCTCTCGGCCACACCTTCCAACCGAGGACTTTCAAAAGACGTGACTCAGACCGCGCCTTCCGCCGCTCCCGACCGTCGTCGGCTCACCGAACAACTCGTCGAACTCGAAGCGTCCATCGAAACCGTCATCCGCGGCAAGAATGACGTCGTCCGGCTCGCGCTCGTGACGCTCATCGCGGGCGGCCATCTTCTCATTGAAGACGTGCCCGGCGTCGGCAAGACGACGCTCGCGCGGGCGCTCTCGAAGTCGTTCGACTGCTCGTTCCAGCGCATCCAGTTCACGAGCGACCTGCTGCCGAGCGACATCATCGGGCTGAACGTCTACAACCAGCAGACGAACACCTTCGATTTCCGGCGTGGTCCGATTTTCGCGAACGTCGTCCTCGCCGACGAAATCAACCGGACGACCCCCAAAACCCAGAGCTGCCTGCTCGAAGCGATGGCCGAGGAACGGGTCACGGTCGAGAACCAGACGCTCGAACTGCCGCGGCCCTTCATCGTGCTCGCGACGCAGAACCCGGCGGAACACCACGGCACCTACCCGCTGCCGGAATCGCAGCTCGACCGGTTCACCGTCCGGTTGCGGATGGGCTACCCGGACGCCCGCGACGAACGCGAAATCCTGATGAATCAGGTGAAACGCGATCCGCTGTCGAGCCTCCAGCCGGTGCTGCACGCCACGGACGTGATTGCGCTTCAGGATCTTTCGAAGGACGTCCGGGTGGACGATGCGCTGGTTGACTACCTTCTGCGGATCACCAACGCGACCCGGACGGCGGACATTCTCGAACTCGGCGTCAGTCCGCGCGGCAGCCTCGCGCTGTTCCGCGCCGCCCAGGCCCACGCGCTGCTCAACGGACGCGATTTCTGTCTCCCCGACGACATCAAGAAACTGGCCGTCCCGGTCTTTTCCCACCGCGTGATGGTCAACCCGCGCTACTCCGGCGGCGGTCGCCAGACCGAGGAAGCCGAAACCGCGCTGGAAGACATTCTGAAAACGGTGGCGGTGCCGATCTAGCGGTTAGTGGTCAGCAGTCAGTGGCCAGTAGTCAGTAGTTGACTGACTGGCCGGGAAACATCGGTTTTCAATGACAAAAAGGAGAGACCCCGGTACCGTGACGAAGGCCGTCAGGTACCGGGGTCTCGATTTTTTGGAAATCGCGTGCCGTTTCCCCCGATTCGCTCGAAGACTCGCATCATCGGGGGCTATATGCGGACACCTGGGGAAAATTGAGAATTGAGAGTTGAGAGTTGAGAGTTGAGAATTATCTTTTCTCCACTCTCCACTCTCCACTCTCCACTCTCCACTCTCCACTCTCCACTCTCCACTCTCAATTCTCAATTGCCCCTGATCCCTTTTCCCCTCAACGGTATGCCCGATAGTCGATTTCCTGAAAAATCGTGTCGCGGCGTTCGACTTCGGCGAGCCATACTTCGTCGATGGTCCCGGCGAGGAGCATGTCGTAGAGCTTGGTAAAGCGGTGGATGTGATCGCGGAAGCGTTTCTCGGCGTAGGCGACCATCGTCTGGTTGGTAATAATGAAGGCCCAGTCGCTCGACTGCGCGAGCAGCAGTTCCCGCGCCGCCTGATTGAGCGCCCGCAATGTCAGTCCGTCGGCATGTTCGAACCGGTTGACAAGTTCGACCATCCGGTTTTCCGCCGCGTGCTGGTGGCGGTAAATCCACTGGGTGTCGCGGTTGAGCCAGACCCGGTTGTAGCCCTCGGCGCCCCACGACGAGGCCGACGGCACCTGCGGCTGGTTGTCGGGAAACATTTCCAGATAGTCGTTCGGCGTGCAGAGCGCGACTTCGTCCTGATCGAAGTGAATCTTGCGAATCAGAAAGTCGAGGAACTGCGGCCCCTCGTACCACCAGTGGCCGTAAAGCTCTGCATCATAGGGTGATACGACGAGCGGCGCGCGTCCGAGCTGGTTTCGCAGCACGCGCATCTGGCCCTGCCGCGACGCCAGAAAGTGCCCGGCGTGCTCGGCGGCGATTTCGGTCGCCCATTCCGGTTCATAGGGCTGCTTTGCCTGAAGATCGACTTTGCCAGTCACGCGGAAATATTTGACCCCGACGTTGCGGCGGACGCCGTCGTCGTGCAGGTAGGGCTGGATGTAGTCGTACTCCGCCTCGTAACCGAGATCCTTGTAGAACTCGCGGTAATTCGGATGTCCCGGATAGCCGACCAGCGAACTCCACACCTGTTCGCTCGTCTCGACGTCGCGCGCGAAGGCGGCCACGCCCGAGGGGGTAATCGTGGGGGCGAAAATCCCCCGCGCGGGACGCGGCGTTCCGAACATGATGCTGTGCGAATCGACGATGAAGTAGCGGATGCCCTCTTCCGCCAGATATTTGTCGAAACCCGGCTCGAAGGCGCATTCCGCAAGCCAGATGCCCTTCGGACGGCGTCCGAAATGCTTTTCGTAATTTCTGACCGCCACCCGGATCTGCGCCCGCCGCGCTTCCTCGCGGCGCATGAGCGGCAGAAAACCGTGCGTCGCGCAGCAGGTGATGATTTCGAGGACGCCGTCGTCCTGCAACCGCCGGAAGGCCCCGACCAGATCGCGGTTGTAGTGGTTCAAATACAGGTTCTGGGCCGCCGCGAAGTGCCGGTGATGCCCCATCGCCGCGTTGAAGAACTCGGTCCCCGCCGTGCGTTCGATTTCCTTTTCGGTCAGTTCGACGAGCTTGGCGAGGTGGCGCGTGTAGCGATCCTTGAGCAGGTCGTCCGCCAGCATCTCGCACAGCGGCGGCGTCATGGTCATCGTCACACGCACCCGAACCCCTTGCTTATGAAGGGTTTCGAACATGTAGAGCAGCGGCAGATACGTCTCGCTGATGGCCTCGTACAGCCAGTCTTCCTCAAGGAATTCCGGGTATTCGGGATGCCGGACAAACGGCAGATGGGCATGCAGAATGAGCGACAGAAAACCGGTCTGATGCGGGTTTGTGTACAT
>JAAFHI010001045.1:1102-2127 GCA_013298335.1 Actinomycetota bacterium | reverse complement strand
CCCCAATCGAATTCACCCCGGATCGGGTTGGTGATTTTTCCTTTACCTGCGGGATGGGGATGTTGCGGGGGACGCTCCGCGTCGAACCCGATGATGACGCGGAGACGCCGGCCTCCCCCGAAGAGAGGAAGATCGTCGGAGAAAGCCAGGTGGGTCTTGACTCTGCGCGTTGATGTGATGGGAAACCACTGGTCGGAAAGCATTCTCTTTCTGCATGGCCTGACCGGGTCACGCCGAACCTGGGACTCGAACTTCCGGACCCTTGCCGACCACTATCGTCTCGTTTTCATCGATTTGCTGGGCTTCGGGGACTCCCGGAAGCCTGATTCGCAATATTCGGTCGAAGAACACTTGATGGAAATCGAGGAAACCCTGCTCTCCCTGGGCGTTGACCGAACGCATGTGGTGGGATACTCGATGGGAAGCGTCCTGGCGCTGGCGCTCGCCAGGCGGCGACCCGAACTGGTCGGAAAAATCGTACTGATCGCCTTTCCGTGCTTCGGCGATTCGGTCGAGGCCCGGCGAGTGGTTCTGGGAAGTTCCGGGTTCAATCGCTGGATGGCGACGGAAAGTTGGCCGGCCCGGCTGGCCTGTCGGATCATGTGCCGTTTCCGGCCGGCGGCCTCAATCGTCGCCCCCGCGTTTTTTCGGGACCTGCCTCCGACCGTGGTGAGTGACGCGCTTCAACATACCTGGGAGTCCTACTCGCGTTCCCTTCGGCGGGTTCTTCTGGAGGGCCGTTCGCGGGAACTGCTCGTTACCGTTCGTCATCCGATCCTGATCGCTCAAGGAAATCGGGACCAGGTAGCCCCGATCGGAAACATCCGGGCCGCCTGGCCGGAGACGGCGGGGGCGTTCCTGCTCGAACTAGATGGCGACCACGGCATTGTTTTCACCGAAAGCGATGAAATCGCTCGCCGAATTGGAGCGTTTTTGCTTGATTGAGCGGACTTTGAGAACGAAGCGAGACCGGACACAGGCCTCTCTCACGGTCATCGCTTCGCCCGGCGGCGGATGGTGGGCTG
>JAAFHI010001045.1:0-1092 GCA_013298335.1 Actinomycetota bacterium | reverse complement strand
GGCTGTTCTCCTGATCCATCCGCCGTCGCTTTTTTGACGTCCGTCGGGCCGACCCATGGCCAATGCAACTGCCCGAGGTAGTCCGTGGGCATGACTTCGTCCCGAAGCCCGACGGATGTAGGGCCGACCCTTCCCGTTCCCTCGAGGTACGTGCCGAAGAGGCGGTCCCAAATCAACCAGAACTCGCCGAAGTTGACCTGAGCGTCCTCGTATTCGCGCTTGTGATGCCAGCGGTGTGCCTCGGCGACGGCGATCAGGCGTTTGAGAGGACCGACCTGGTAGTCAAGATTGGCATGCTGAAAAGCGAGGTGAACGGAGATTATCGCCATCCAGCATCCGACGATCTCGGGAGGCGCGCCAAGACCGGCGACCATGATCAGTCCGGGTCCGGCCAGCAAAAGGGCGCTCACCGGATGACGTCGTTCCCCATTCAGCCAGTACAACCGTTCGGAACTATGGTGGATGGCGTGAAACCGCCAGAGGGTTCGGTTGCGATGACTCATCAGGTGCATGAACCACAATCCGAAGTCCAGGATTGCCCCCGCCAGCAGGACCTGAATCCAGGAAGGCCAACCTTGGGGCCAGAGCGCGGGAATCGGAACGAGTTCCTGTGCCGTTCGAATCAGGTTGGAAGAAAAGAAAATCAGGGTCAGGCTAACGCATGCATGAAGGAAATCGACCCGAGTGTCGTGGTGGTCCTCGTTCCATTTCGCTTCGTAGGGCTGGACTCTTTCCAGTGCCGCGACGGCGAGGATTCCGACCGCCGCCACGGCGGCGAATTTGAACCCGCCGGTCCATCCACGGCTCAACCCATCGATCATGACGGCGGAGCAGGTTCCGAATACCGCCGGGTAAGCCGTCCACCGAATTAAGGTTGGTCGCATCTGGTCTTGTCCTCCGGGATTGTTTTTCAGCGGGAGGATAGACGCCATTTCAAACCTCGACTTGAATGAAACTGCCGGTCAATCCGCGATCAACCGGTGGAGGACGCCGGAAGGGGCGATGCCGAACGCTTCGACGAAGGCGCGGGTGAAATGAGACTGATCGGAAAAACCGGCTTCATGGGCGGCGGCGGTGAGGTTCTTTCCTGCG
>JAAFHI010000263.1 GCA_013298335.1 Actinomycetota bacterium | reverse complement strand
ACCCGGTGAAATTCCATCAGGCATTCCGACTCATTGAAACAGGGGGCAACGATGGAGACCGGCAATGGAACGGATCGGTTCATGGGTTCTGACCATTTGCCTTGAAAGCAGGCGACGTAATCGCAGCAATTCGGTTCCGCACGGTCACCGCCACGGACGGGGCCAGTTCAATCACCTTCCGGTATGAGGCCACGGCCTCCGGAATCAGATTCATTTCCGACTGAATGTCGCCCAGCGTGTACCAATACTGGGGATTTTCCTTCTCCAGCAGAACCGCGCGCTGGGCAAAAGGCCGGGCTTCCCGATATCGTTCCAGTCTGAGCAGGGCATATCCCATTTGATAACAACTGTCCGAATCGTCGGCCAGTTCGGGATATGTCGCGAAAGCCGGCCCCAATACCGTTACGACATCCGCGTACCGTTCGGAGCGACCATACAGGTTTCCCAGCATCTTTGGAAAAATGAACTCATTCGGGCAATCGCGGGCCGCGCGTAGGAGTATCGCCAGTTCATCCTTCAAAAGCCCCTGACGATCATACGCCACCGCCAGGTTTCGAAGGGCGAATGCATTCCGGGGGTGAAATTCGAGGATCCGCAGGTTCAGGGTGACGTCATTGCGCCAGACGGGGACCTGAACGGCGGTTCCGTATCCAAGAATCACCAGCACAACACCGACGGTGACAATCGAGAACGACGGAAATCGCCGTGCCGTTTTTTTCGAAACCGTGTTCAGCCCCCAGCCCGCCAGCAGCGCAAACCCGAGCGTCGGCAGATAGAGATACCGGTCGTGGATGAATTCATCCGGACGAAAATGGCGAAGGTTCAGGGCCAGAAACAGCGGGAAGAAAATCCACATCGCCAATACCGATACCAGCGGTGCCTTGCGAAACGAAAACAGAATGCCGCCCGCGATACCCGCAAAAAGAAGCAGCGGAAGCCAGAAAGCGGGGTCAGCCGCCGAGGTCACGTACCCGAGTTCGTACTCAAGCCGGAGATTGAAGGGAAAAACCAGCAACTTCACATAGGACCAGAGCACTTTCGGCCCGGTCAGAAGGATGGTTTTCGCCGAAAGCTCCGGATTCCCGACGAAATTCACCGGAATGACCAGGTGGTGCGCGAGCAGATAGGCAGCCGTGACGACGACCTGCGGAATCAGTCGAGGCAAGGCGTTTCTGGTCGCCGTCCAACGTCCCACGCCGTCCCCGACAACCACAAAATGAAAGACGAACACCATCGGCCCCCAAAAGACCGCGAACTCCTTGGTAAGCAGCGCGCCGGCCAGCAACGCCGCCGAGAGAACGTCGAGCCGCCACGACCCGCCCGAAGATCGGGACGCTTCACCATTGCCCCACCCGATACTTTTCAAATGCACCGTCAGGGCGGATGCAAAAAAAATCATGACCAGAGGGTCGGCAAAGGCCGCGATCCAGGCGGTCGACTCCACATGCGTCGGATGGAGGGCAAAGACAATCGTGGCCATGATCTGGCCGCTCCCGTTCCCGACCATTCGTCCGGCGCAGAACCAGAAAGCGGCAATCGCGCCGAGCGCGAGCAGAATTGTGACGGCATGCCACCCGCGCGGCTCTTCCTTGAAAAGACCGTACTGGGCAGTCATCGCCACCAGATAGAAGGGGCGGTAGGAATTCGACGTTTGAAAGCCGTCCTGCCCGCTCCAGACGTGTTCGGTAAAGGCTTTCCCGATGAATTTCCACGTCCGGATATGCCGGTTCTGCTCGATTTGAAGGTGGTCGTCGAACACCCGTTCAAATCCGAGACTCGGAAGGGCCAGCAGGGCGGCGAACGCGAGAATGGCCCACAACCAGGCCCGCTGCCCCCCTTCGAACGATCTTATAATCACGTCGCGGGGCGAGGAAGCGGAGGCGGACGCTCTCTCTTCAGAATTCGGAATGGATGGAATCATCGAGGCGATTGAAATTCATTCGGGTGGAGAATGGCGGTATCCTGCCACGCGAAATCCGGGGTGACAACCGGACCTCAAAAGCTCAAGGCGGAACTCAAGTTTGCGATAGAAAAAAATGCGTGACTATAATAGAGAGTTCCAGCCAAGCATCGACGACCCACTTCTTTTTCGATGCCGCACGTATCCCATCCACAACTGTTCAGAGGCACTCCGTTGAAAGTCGAAATTTCCCATACCTCTTCCGTCAAAAAAGAATTCGCCATTGAAGTTCCGGTCGAACGCGTCACTCAAACCTTCAACATGATGTACGCGCAGTTCTCGAAGACCGCGCCGGTCCCCGGATTTCGCCCCGGCAAGGCCCCGGTTTCGATGGTGCGGACCCGCTACGGCGGTGAAGTCCGTGACCGCGTGATGCGCATGCTCCTCCCCGAAGCCATCTACGCGGCCATCGAGGAAAGCAAGCTCAAGGTCATCGGCGAACCGTCGGTTGACGACGTGCTGCTCAATGACGGCCTTCCCATGAAGGTCAAGGTTTCGGTCGAGGTGCTGCCCGAATTTCAGGTCGGCGATTTCAGCGGGCTCAAGGCCGTGAAGAAAGTCCGGGAGGTCACGGACGAAACCATCGACACGGCCATCAACGGCGCGCTCGAAGCCCAGGCCAACCTGACGCCGGTCGAGGAAGAACGCCCCTCCGAAGACGGAGACGTCGCCGAGATCAAGCTCTCGGGCTACATTCTGCCCGAAGGCGCGGACGCCCCGGCGGAAGACGCCATCCCCGACATCCCGGAACATTCCGAGGACGTCGAACTCGGCAAGCCGACCGTGCTCGCCGTTTTCAACGAAAATCTCAAGGGCATGCGGGTCGGTGAGACCAAGGTCTTCGAAACGACCTTCGGCGAAGAACGCGTCCCGGAAGATCTCAAGGGCAAGCGGGTCAGCTTCAAGGCCACCCTCGAATCGCTCCGCCGCAAGGAACTTCCCGAACTCAACGATGACTTCGTCAAGGGCCTGCCGGGCGATTTCGCCGATCTGGCCGACCTCAAGACCAAGCTCCGGGAACGCTTCGAAAAGGAAGCCGACCGTGAAGCCACCGACCGGACCGATACCGAACTGCTCGACCAGCTCGTCGAGCGGGCAAACGTGGAAGTGCCCGATCTGCTCGTCCGCGAGCGCATCAACGAGCGCCTGCGCGAAATGGCGATGAACTTCTACGAGCAGGGCATCGACCCCCGGGCCGCCCAGCTTGACTGGCAGAGCCTGGGCGACAGCATCCGCCCGGCGGCCATCCGCGACATCCAGCGTTCGCTCGTTCTGGAACAGATCGGTGAGGAAGCGTCCATCGAAGTGGCGGAAAGCGATGTCGAGCGTGAAATCGAGCTTCTCGCGAAGCAGGCGAATCAGCCGGCGGCAGCCGTGAAGGCGCGCTTGACAAGCGAAAAACGGCTGGATAGCATCCGCGGCGTTCTTCGCAATCAAAAAGCCTTGCAGTTGCTTCGGGAAGCCGCCCACATCGACACCGAAGTTGTGTCTCCCTCCACGACAGCGCAGGAACCTCCGGCTTCATCACCGAGCGAATAACCCACGGTACAAGCAATCCAAGGACACATTTCCAGCATCACAGGCGGAAATTCTTTTTCTCAGGTAGTACCCGAAACATGATTCACCCGACATCAGCTTTGGTTCCGATGGTCGTCGAGCAGACCAGTCGCGGCGAACGCGCCTATGACATCTACTCGCGGCTGCTCAAGGACAACATCATTTTCATCGGCACGCCGATCGACGACACGATCGCGAGCCTCGTCGTCGCCCAGTTGCTCTTCCTCGAATCGGAAGACCCCGAACGCGACATTTCGATCTACATCAACAGTCCCGGTGGTTCGGTCACGGCCGGCATGGCGATCTATGACACCATGCAGTTCGTGAAGCCCGACATCGTCACCTTCTGTATCGGTCAGTGCGCCTCGATGGGTGCGCTGCTGCTGGCCGCCGGCACGAAGGGCAAGCGGTATGCGCTGCCCCACTCGCGCATCCTGATCCACCAGCCTTCGGGCGGTGCGCAGGGTCAGGCGACCGACATCCTGATTCAGGCGGAAGAAATCAAGCGGATTCGTGAAATCACGTCGAACATCCTCGCCAAGCACAGCGGGAAGGCATTCGATGCCATCGAGCGGGATGTCGAACGCGACTACATCATGTCTTCCTATCAAGCCGTCGAATACGGCCTTGTTGACCAGGTACTTTCCAGCCGCGTCTAAACAACGGCGGTACTTTCCGTGACTGG
The DNA here is from genome assembly GCA_013298335.1 of Actinomycetota bacterium. GTDB lineage: Bacteria > Acidobacteriota > Blastocatellia > Chloracidobacteriales > Chloracidobacteriaceae > JAAFHI01. Next base: position 1,530 of record JAAFHI010000263.1, on the reverse strand, counting down.
AGCCGATTCGTGAGAGGACGAGACGAAATGTTGCGCTGCTCTTTCTGTGGAAAGAGTCAGAACGAAGTCAAAAAGCTCATTGCAGGGCCGACGGTCTACATTTGCAATGAATGTATCGACATCTGCAACGAAATCATCACCGACGATGCCCATCAGGAGGCCGTGTCGCAACGGCCCTACCTGCCGAAACCGACCGAGGTGAAAGCGTTCCTCGACGATTACGTCATCGGTCAGGATGAAACCAAGAAGAAACTCGCCGTCGCCGTTTACCAGCATTACAAGCGCATGGACATGATGCGCAACCGCTCGGCCGGCGACGTCGAGATTCAGAAGAGCAACATCCTGCTTATCGGTCCGACCGGGACCGGCAAGACCCTGCTCGCCCAGACCCTGGCCCGGATTCTCAATGTTCCCTTCACCATCGTCGACGCAACCACCCTCACCGAGGCGGGTTACGTCGGGGAAGACGTCGAGAACATCATTCTCAAGCTCCTGCAAGCGGCCAACGGCGATATCGAACGGGCGCAGCAGGGGATCATCTACGTCGACGAAGTCGACAAAATCTGCCGGAAGGACGACAACCCCTCGATCACGCGCGACGTGTCGGGCGAGGGCGTCCAGCAGGCGCTCCTGAAGATTCTCGAAGGCACGGTCGCCAACGTTCCGCCGCAGGGCGGACGCAAGCACCCCCATCAGGAGTTCTACCCGATCGACACGACGAACATTCTGTTCATCTGCGGCGGCGCGTTCGTCGGTCTCGAAAAGGTCATCGAACGGCGCATCGGCAAGAAGGCCCTCGGATTCAACGCCAAACTGGATGGACGCCCCTCGGCGCGCGACACCGGAATCTACAATCTGGTGCAGCCCGAAGACCTCATCAAATATGGCCTGATTCCCGAATTCGTCGGTCGTCTCCCCGTGGTGGGAACCCTCCACGAACTGGATGAGGAAGCCCTGATCGAAATCCTCACCAAGCCTAAGAACGCGATCATCAAGCAGTACCAACGCCAATTCGAATGGGACAATGTCCGGTTGCGCTTTACCGACGATGCCATGCGGGCGATTGCCCGAATGGCGCACCAACGCAAGGTCGGCGCGCGCGGACTGCGAATGATTCTCGAAGAACTCATGCTCGAAGCGATGTATTTCCTTCCGGGCCAGAAGAAGATTCGCGAATTCACGATTACCCGCGAAATGGTTGAAAACCGGCGCGTGACCCTGCCGCTTCCTGAAAAGGCGGCCTGATCCGCCCCGCGCCGGATCGTTTCCCTTCACATCTGGAGGCTCAAGCAAGGCGTTTATGGACGAGTTCCACGACCAAATGCCGGAGGGCGTCGCCCAGTATCCGATGGTACCGGTCCGCGACGTGGTGGTTTTTCCCCACACCGTCATCCGTTTCAAAATCGGACGACCGCCCTCGGTGACGGCGCTGACCCAGGCGCTCAAGGGTGATCGCACCATCTTCCTCGCCACGCAGCACGATGCGACGGTCGAGGAGCCGACGACCCAACAGGTGTTTCAGGTCGGAAC
>JAAFHI010000537.1 GCA_013298335.1 Actinomycetota bacterium | reverse complement strand
GAAGACTTCGAGGACCAGTTTTTCATCTGCTGCTTTGACTGCGGAGCGACCGGTCCGAGCGTTTTGAAAGGTGACTTCGAAACGATTCAAGAAGCCGAGGAAGTGGCCGTGGCCCAATGGAATCGGAGGGCGAGAAAACAAAAGCCGAAAACCGACTGAAAAAGGCACTCGACCCGGACAGTCCGCGGCTTCATCCGGTCAGAACGCCACGGACGCCAAAACCCAAACCGGGAGGTCACCGGGAGGCTTCGGGAAAATTGCCCAAGTCGGGAGTAACCACCCCACTGACTGAATCCTACTCCTTCCGCAGTCATATGCTATGCTCTCGAGAAAGGTTGGATCGGATTCCGGTCCTTTCCCATTCCACCCGGAGGATTCCCGATTCAGTGAGCTTCCCCTGGTTTTCCCTTGAACAGATCGAGGCCGTTCCGAAATTGAATCGGAAATCCGTGGCCCTCATCAGCATTTCGAGCACTCCCCAGGATTTTGCCGATCGCGAATGTTTTGCGTCCGTGCTGAGAGTACGTTTCGATGACCTGACTCCAGAAAACGCCGAATCACTCTGGTTGCCTCGGGATATCCAAATTCGCCTCTTCACCGAACAGGATGCGCGCAGCATCTGGGAATTCGCGCTCGATGCCCTCGATCAGGGGCTGAAGGTCTGGGTTCACTGCCGGGTCGGCGTGAGCCGGAGCGCGGCGGTCGCGGCTGCCCTGGGCGCTCTCCTCGAAGATGACGGGCAGGCCCCCTTTGAGCGGGCGATCCCGAATCCCTTCGTATATCAACTCATGGTTGCCGTGGGACGGCGGGTCATCGAGTCTCGGAACGAAGTGGAGGACCTCTTAGGGGACGATACCCAGACCAGTATCACGCCTCATTCGCCGGCTCCCTTCGACAACTCCATTTCGAAAAATCGGTGATCTGATTTCCGGGGGGCAGGACAAGCGGTTCCCGGCAAGCGTTCAAGGTTTTTCATCAACATTTATTTCTTCAACCGAAATGAAAAAGAAAAAATCATCTGAGGGGAGAAAAATGAATATTCGAGTACTCGTGGCTCTTTTTCTGGCTTTTTTGGCCTTTCCGACCTTCCGTGTAATAGCGGCTGAAGCAGGCAATCTTCTCATCGATTTAAGAACCGAGGAACTTCTTGATGAGTTTTCGCGATTCCCGGAACGAGCAAAAAAAATGTACAAAGGGAAGGCATTTCGCTTTACCGGGCGGATTGCGGAAATTAAAACAGACGAGGGGAAAAAAGAATTCTACGTAAGGTTTGACGAGAATTCAAAAAGGCAGGTTCATGCGACGCTTCACGACGTCGACCCTGAATTTATCAGGCGGCTTTCGGTCGGACATGAACTTACTTTTACCGCCGTGGTCGTGATTGGGGGGATGGTTACCGACGGGCGATTCGTAGTGCTGGTCGAGAATTATTCCGCAGGTGTGCCGCTGGCCCGACCGGTTGAACCGCTCAAAACGCAAGTCGAAATTGATCGCGCGCTTCGGGTGATTCAGGTTGGACAGCCACTACGGGTGAGCGAGATCAATTCTGTTTTCGGTAAACCCTTCGACGAAAAAATTGAACAACCTGGCCTGCTTATCTACAAGTGGATGCTCGGGAAGCATCTGCTTACAATCCAATTTAATGAAGGAAAAATCTTCATGATTACACAACAACAATTTCCAACCGAAAAATGGAAAAGTCATTAAATAATTGCTTGATACGGCACTGGAAAATCATCCGGGATTTAACATAAATCCAATTATCGGACACAAAAAAGCGTTAGGCATTCGACCTATTTCAGCTTTTGAGTCCCCACCGGCCAGTTTCCCGACCCATCGGATGGCCCAGGCTCGGGTGTCGCCACCCTTGAATCGCGTCGGTTGGACAGAATGCTTTCATTGGTCTGGTTCTCGCTCGTCACGATTCCCCTTGTGTTCCTAATCTGAAAGCAGGAAATCCAATCAGGTGCTTCTGAAAATCCGGTTCAGTTCAGGCTGAAGGTCGTTTCCTCGATGTTCACCTTGACCGCCCCGGCTTCCCGAATCATCCTCGCCACCCGTCGGAAAAACTCCTCCCCGGATTCTTCCCAAAGGATGCCCGGCATTCGAAACAATCTCAGTTTGGTCCGCGGGACCTTCACCCAGACGGGGGTCGTCAGGGTGCGGGCGGCGCGCTGCGCGAGGAAGGCTTCGAGGGAGTTCAGGGGCAGTGCGTGTTGAAATTCATCCATTCGGGTAGGCGCAACGTCGGTGAACAGGACGACGGCACGGCGGCTTTCCCGCCAGATGTTGCCGAAGGTTTCGAAACCGATTCCCCGAATGTCGTTCGGATCGGCGAGAACGGTGGTCAGATGCCGCAACCGGGGGCCGTCCGAGAAGCCGTGGCGGATCTCGAAGCGGACCGCCGCGCCGGCCAGCTCGTACCAGATTCGCAAGCGCGCGAGGCTTTCGGGGGCATACTGCTCGGCGATGAGTTCCGAGAGCGATACTCCTTGAAGTCGCGCGGTTTCCACGAATGCTTCGGCGTTTGGATCGATCGCTGCTTGTTCGAGAACTCGATTGAAGTCGGAAAGGGAGCGGTCGTCGATGCCGAAGGCGGGGGGCGTCCATTCGAACGTCGCGCGCCGTCGGGCGAGATCGAGTGGAGCGTCAAACGGATGCTGCTGCCGTGCCTTCCAGACCATGAGCGACACGGCCCGGTTGCGGTCAATTTCGGCGAAATAGGCCGGGTGCGGTGAGGTTGAGGAAGTCACTGTTGAATTGAAATATCCGCCGAAGGCTCCTGACAAGTCAAAATTCCCCCCTGAAGGGGGTGGCGTTGAATGCGGTTGAGCCTTGACGGTTGAAAACCAAGACCTTTGCGCTTCAATGTTCGGAGATAAAGTTGGTATCAGGGTTGCCGTCATCACCGGCTCATCATGTTCGGCGAGGCGGGCAACCCCTGAAAAACCTTTGCCTTTTCTTTTTCGTAAAATTCCATCATAGTGTCCGTGCCCTGAGCCGTGCTCCCCTTTGAGCGCGGTCGGGGCCTTTTTTTTGCCCCGACCGCGCTTGAATCGAGGATGCGGCGGTATGGCCTTTGCCTCGGTTCCACCCTATCGACGTAAAGGACATTTTCAATATGGTCGCACGCCACTTTTTGAACCGATTCTCTTTTTCACTCTGGCTGGTTTTCTGTCTGGTCTTCGGGGCCACTCTCTCTCCCCTGACCGGTTTTGCACAAAAGTCGAGACGCTCGGCCCATGCGGGAAACGCCGGCAAACTGGCTCCGGCCCAGATCGCCAAACGGGTTCTGCCGAGCCTGGTCATGGTCTATGAGGAATGCGGCAACGGCGGGACCTACGGAAGCGGCGTGGTCGTCGGTCCGCACAGTATCCTGACCGCAAAGCATGTTCTCAAAGGAGGATGTGGAAAGGGCTACGCCATCCGTTTCCAGAACTCGGACAGGGTCCTGAAAGTGACGCGGTGGTTTTTCCACCCAAGCTGCGACCTAGCCCTGATCGAGACGGAGCAACCGATCCCGGCCCCGCGGGTCAGTGTTTCCCAAACGACCCCGCAACTCGGCGAAAGCGTCTTTGCGCTCGGCAACCCGGACGGGCTGCTCGGCTCGTTTTCCGCCGGATACGTCGGCGGTGTCCGCGACGGCGGCGCGAGCATCCAGCACACGGCGGTCATCGCCGGCGGAAGCAGCGGCGGACCGCTCCTGAATGACCAGGGAATGCTCGTCGGGATCAACACCGGAATGCTGCGGGCGAACGAAGCGATTACCTTTGCCACGTCGGCGCGGGTCGTCCGGGAGTTGCTCGACGGTGTGTCACAGGG
>JAAFHI010000582.1 GCA_013298335.1 Actinomycetota bacterium | reverse complement strand
TGCACCTTCGCGGTCAGGCGACGGGGTGACCGCCGCCCGCAATGACTCGCCGGGGCATCCTTCATGAAGGCAGTGGAACGTCACCCGTTCAATCGCCATCGGCAGGCCCATCCGGTGGGTGGCGTGCATTTCGGCGATTCCGGCGGTCTGGAAGCACAGTTCGAGCAGACGCGGCGCGGAAAAGGTTTTCACCTGTTCCGGCAGGTGATTCGGCGGAAGGTTCGGCGCGAAAAGACCGATCCAGTGTCCGTCGTGCAGGAGGACCCGGCTCAGTACCTGGTAGGCGGGACCATGAAAATAGAGGGCGTAGATGGAATCCCCGCCGACGCCGACGTCGCCCGAGACGGGGTCCGGGGTGGTCGCCGGTTCAATGGCGGGTGCGAAACGCGACAGCCGGACGCGGGCCGTAAAGTGAACCTCGGTGCGGGGTTCCGGCTGATTCGGCAGGGTCCGCGTGCCGAGCAGGCGACATTCTGCCACCACGTTTTCGCCTTCCGCGAAGAAGGTGGCGTTGATGGTCACGACGCGCGGTTCGTCGCGGTAGAACTTGAACGGCGCCAGAAAGGCCACGTCCTCGACCGCCGTCACGAACCGGTCGGGCAGAACCGTCCGGGCAAGTTCGCAGAACGCCTCGATGCCCATCACGCCGGGCAGTACCGCCGTTCCGTCGATGCGGTGGTGATTCAGAAACGGCTGAACGGTTGGGTCGAGAAGGATTTCGACCGTGACGCCGTCATAGAGGGACGTCCGTATCCGTCCGCCCGCCAGCAGTCCCGCCGGTGTTTCGGCGTGGGTGGCGTCGGAAGCGGTTTCCTGCATCAGCGCGCCAAGCCGACCGGCGACGACCACCTCGCGCGGCGTTCCGTCTTCGGTCAGGAGGGCTCGGATCAACGGAATCCCCTGTTCGGGAGCGAGCATGTCGATGCCCGCCGCTTCCATCATTTTCGGAATGGAGCCGCGCGACGCCATCCCGATGCCGCCCCAGGCGGTCCAGTCGATGGCGAGGCCGAGCGTTTCCGGGCGGGTCGTCCGGAAGTTCGAAAGCAGTTTGCAGAGCAGGTCGTTGGCCGAACTGTAATCGGTCTGGCCGCCGTTCCCGAACCGGCCCGCGATGGATGAAAAGGCGACGACCGCCCCGATGGGGAGATCGTCGGCGGCGTGGAGCAGGTTGTGGAAGCCGTCGGCCTTCACGTCGAACACCAGATTGAACTCCGCCGCCGATTTGTCGCCGAGAAACCGGCTGATTTCGAGTCCGGCGGCGTGCAGGAGGACGTCAATTCTTCCGTTGCGCGCCCGGATGTCGGAAACCGCCGCTTCGACGGCTTCCGAATCGAGCAGATCGACACTCTTATAGAAAGGAGTGCCGCCCGCCGCCTTGACCGCCCGGATCGCGTCGAGGGCCGCGACCGAGCGTTCCAGCGCGGCGAGTTCGCGCTCGACCAGCGCGGGCGTGGGACGTTCGACGGTCGCCTTGAGCCGTTCGAAAATCTCGCGCTTCAACCCGTCGCGGTCAGTTTTGAATTTCTCCAGGTCCGGGTTGGCCGGATCGGGTTCCGGGACGCGGTCGAGCAGGTGGAAGACGCCGCCGCTCGCCCGCGCCAGATCGGCGGTGATGGCCGAAACGATGCTTCCGGCGGCCCCGGTCACGACGAAAACGGTTTCGGCGGACAGTTCAAGACCGGGTTGACGCGATTCGGCGGGCGTTTCGCGAAGTCCGACCGTCCAGCGGAGGTCGTCGAAATGCCCGACTTCCACTACGTCCGGATCGGCCAGCGTTTCGGCCAGCAGGGTGTCGGCGATGCGGACGGAAGTCGCGGCGGCTTCGAAATCGACCGCCTTGACGAGCGCGTCGGGGCGTTCCCGGTGGAATGCCTTGGTAAAACCGGTCACCGCGCCGCCGAGCGGTTCGATCGCGCCCCGGTCGTCGTACCCGTGGCGCCCGCCGAGTTTGACCGCCGAAATGAGGAAGGTGTTCGGCGCACTGATCTGGTCATACAGCGTCCGCATCACCCCGTGCAGCGTTTTGACCCGTCGGCGGAGGGCTTCGTGCCATTCCTCGGGTTCAAGTCGGGCGGGTTCGGGGGTGGCATCGAGCGCCGGGAGCCAGAAAACGCCGTGAACCGGCCCTTCCTTGAGCCATTCGATCAGGAGTTCAGTCACGGTTTCGGTCGGGATGGACAGGTCAAGGCAGAGCGCCTCGACGCCAAGCTGGGCAAGCCGCGTTTCGAGCGCGCCGCCGACCCCGTCATCATCGAGTCCGATGACGACCCGGCAGCCTTCCTTCAATTCAACCCTTGAAAACGGGCACTGACCAAGGGGAGGCCGGACCACCGCCACTGGTTCGCGCAGAAGACCCGGCTCAAATCCCGTGTTTTCAATTGGTTCCGGGCTGATTTCGGGAATCGGCGCACGTTCTTCCGGCGTTTCGGCGACCGCGGCGGACGGTCGCCGGTCGAACACGAACTGGATGACATGCGCCAGCGTCGGGAAGTCGCGCAGTTTCAGATTCTCGTCGCGGGCAATGCCGTATTCTGCCCTGACCGCGGCGAACAACTCCGCCTGCTTGACGGTGTCCACCCCGAGATCGGCTTCCAGATCGAGTTCAAGATCAAGCATTTCAATCGGATAGCCGGTTTTTTCGGAAACCAGTTCGAGTACTTTTTGCTGAACCGGATCCACGGTCGTTTCAATCGCGGGTGGCGGAGCGGGTTCCGCCGGGGGAACCACGACCTTTTCCTTGACCGAAAGGCGCGGCGTGACGGCGGGTCGCTCGCGACGGTCGTGAACGAATTGCAGGACGTGGCCGAGCGTCGGAAATTCCCGCAGTTTCAGGTTTTCATCCCGCGCAATCCCGTATTCAGCGCGGACGGCGGCGAAGAGTTCCGCCTGTTTGACCGTGTCGATGCCGAGGTCGGCTTCGAGATCGAGTTCAAGGTCAAGCATTTCAATCGGATAGCCGGTTTTTTCGGCGACCAGTTCCAAAACGCGGTCTTTCACGTCAACCACTTCGTTTTCGCTTTCGACGAGAACCGGAAGTGACGACGGCGTCGGTTTGGTCGTGGCGGGAGCGGGCAACCGGTCGCGGACGAACTTGATGACGTGCGACAGGGTCGGGTAATCGCGCAGTTTCAGGTTTTCGTCGCGGGGAATGCGGAATTCCTCGCGGATGCCCGCGAAAAGCTCGGCCTGTTTGACGGTATCGACGCCGAGGTCGGCTTCCAGATCGAGGTCGAGCGCCAGCATGTCGGTCGGGTAGCCGGTTTTTTCAGACACGAGCAGGACCACCCGGTCGCGGATTTCGTCGATCACGAACGGCGACCGGAACTGGCCGCTCGGCGTGGTGGCCGCCTGAACCGGTTCGGGCGTGGCCTCGGGCACGGGTTTCGGCGCAACGACCGGGGCTTCGATGGCCGGGGCCGGAGTTTTTGCTGGCGGGTGCGCGCCATCCACGACCCGGAGCGTCCGGTGGACGACTTCAAGTCCGGGGTCGGCGTGACCGGCGGTGGTCTGCAACCAGTTGTTCCAGCGTGCTTTATCGGCGATTCGATAGGCGAAGCCGAGGTCGCCCGGCTGGTGACGCCGGCCATCGGG
>JAAFHI010000500.1 GCA_013298335.1 Actinomycetota bacterium | reverse complement strand
TCAGCTCTGCCTTCGATTTTTCCTTTTTTGATTCCGATGCGTTCGACACTGGTCACGTAGGGCATTTTTCGTTCTCCTTCAAGCCGCGAGAGGTCCGCCCAGAAGGCGTCGGCCAGATTTTCGGGCAAAGCCAGCAGCCAGTCAATGATGCGGAAGAGCCGCCGGACCTGAGCGATGGAAAGGTTTCGGTCGTAGAGGCCGCGAACGATCCGGGACTTCCATCTGAGCCGTGACTCGGGGTCGCCTTTGGTTTGCCGGGTTTTCAGGTGGGCGAGAATGATCGGGGCAAAGAGATTGGGAGATTTTTCAAGTTCGGCTTCGTCGAGGTCGATGAGTTTGGCGGTCAGAAAATCGTAGCGCAGGCCCGCGCCGAAATTCTCGAAGCCGAACGAGTTCGGTCGCCAGGTGTCCGATTGATCGGCGAGGATGGCGATGCTGACGACTTCCTTGTCGTACTGGCCGTAAATGGCGGCGCCGTACCGGAACATCCGTTTGGCGAAGTCGGTTTCGGAACTGCCCTGAGCCTCGATGTGAATGAGAATCCACGGGGTCGCGCCGGAGCGAAGCCGGACCTGAATGAGTTTGTCGGCTGTCTGACGACCGGCGGCGGCAGCGGCCGCAATCTTCTCGAAGTCCTTATCTTTTGGTTCGGGCGGAACGGACCAGTCGATGCCGGCGTGGACCTCGGGGAAGAGAAGTGAGAGAAATTCCTGAAAGAAATCGCGCAGGGCTTCTTTCCAGGGACCGTCAAATTCGTCGGCGGGTTGGGTGGTTGGCATTGGTGGCGGGAGTGATTCAAGGAGATTTTTGGCGAGTCTACCGGTCGGGGCATCCCTTCGCCAGATGGTCATGGACTTGAAACGGCGGGGATTCCCTGGGTTGCAGCGGCGACGGAGATTCCCGTAGAAAATTCCTCCGGTGGGCAATCGGCAAAGCAGCGGTTGATCGGTCCGCACCTTGTGAAGAAGCATCCCCAATTCACCCAAGTGGTACTGACCGGATCGCGGTCCGGTGGGTCTGAGGTCCGGGCAGGATGCGTTCTTCTGTGCGTCACGTTCGGCGACCCGTCTTCGAGTGCTTGCGATGGGAAGAAGGAACTTCAGAGAACCGGGGTGGACGTGTTGGCTCGGGTCGGGAGGCCATGTGAGATCAGAAGAGGCGTACGGGAGAGGTCCGGGTCGTGAGCAGGCCAGGGATGGGGTACCCGGTTGGATGGGGCGTCAGGCGCCTGGTCCGTCGGTCTGGATCGCGCGGAATGGGCAGTCCGTCAGGTCCGACGACAGGCAGGGAACCCGTCCGAGGCCTCCCCTGATCTCCACCGGGTTGCTTCACTGAAAGGTCGGTCGGGAGAGGCTCATAGTTGCTTCCGGTCGGGTGCCGAGTGAAGAACGATCAGATACCAGAAGGTGGTTGAAGCCGGTGTTGGTCTCACGCAAAAAACAGCCCTGGTCCTCTGTAAACATCCCCGTCTCCCATGTACGACACATCACGCACTGATTTTTGTGTAATCGTAGCAAGCCTAATAAAATCAGCGTGTTAACGGGAATTTGATGGGTTTGAGGCTGGTTTAACACAGAAATGAGTATTCAGGCTGGTCGAAATCGCAAAAAACCACCGCTCAATTATCCGGTTGCCTTGGCGGAGAACCGGCGTTGACCGGTACGAGTTGAATGGGTTCAAGTGGCCATGATCGAGGCCATCGATCCGCTGACCGGGACTTCGGTCGGGTTGTTCCATCCGAGACTCGAGTGCTGGTCGGCGCATTTCGCCTTGAATCGTGATTGTTCGGAAATTCCGGGGCTGATGCTGCCCGGCGTGACCTGATGCTCCAGTTCGGGATGGCCACATCGCGTGGAAGCGGCGTCCGGCTGGAGCTGGAAACCAACGAAACGCAGACCCGGACGACCGTCATTCAGAAACGGTCGAGCCTGGATCAAGGGATGTGGCTCTGATCTTTACCGAGGAAGGTGAATCATCATGCGGAACTTCGACTGGTCTCCGGCGGAAAAACGGATTGCCCGGCGCGCCTTCGACGCGGCTTTTGAACGGGAACTTTCGGGGTTGACGGAAAAACTCCGGGCGCGGGCTGCCTCGGCGCGAACGGCTGAAGACTTATGGTCGATTGAACGCTTCCTCGTATCGGCACGCCGCGAAATCGAGTCCAAATACGATTTTCGGTATTCCCAACTCCCCATTGTTTTCGGACGACTGCTGCGGGAAAAGTTGATCAATGAACATGACCTCGACGGACTCGACGAGGAGAAGGTCGCGTTCATTTGTGGAATCCGTGACCTGTGATGAAATTTCGGGGTGGCTTTAAGGCCCCCCCAAGGATGGTGACGAACATGGGAATCGACATGCTGGCGTACCCGGCGCTTTTTCCGGAAACAACCGAGATTCGAGGCGTCGATATCAAGGAGGGCAACCCGGCCCTGTTCGGGAGTTACGATTTCCTCGAATACTACCTCGGCAAAGTCACATTCTAAAAATCGCAGAAGGTGTTGAGAAGCGGGAGTTTAGCGGTGAATGCGGACGTGGTACAACCCGGCGTATGTGTGTGTCAAAAAAGTGTGTGGACGTGGAAGCGGTTCGGTGGGGAATTCCGGTGGGTCGGTTGGCGCAATTGGGAGACCGGCTGAAGTCGTTTTGGCATCGGTATCGGTGCAATTTCGAGATGCGGACGCGGGATCAGTCGGCGACCGGGTATGAGTATGTGCGCGGAATGCTGCGGATGGAGGGTGGTCGGAATTTCACGACGCTGGGCCGGGTGAGCGGGAAAGGAAGTCAGCGGATGCAGCATTTCATGACGAATTCGCCGTGGTCGGCGCTTGGATTGATGCAGGATGTGCGCTACGACGTGGGGAAGGATTTGGGCGGCGAGGGGATGTTGATTTTGGACGAGAGCGCGTCGGAGAAGTCATCGGACAAGAGCGTGGGAGCGGGTCGTCAGTACAACGGACGTTTGGGGAAGCTGGAGATGAGTCAGGTGGGGACGTTTCTGGCGTATACGGTGGACGGGAACTGGTCGTGGGTGGACGGGGAGTTGTTTTTGCCGGAGGCGTGGTTTGGGGCGAAATACGCGGAGCGGCGCAAGAAGCTGGGCGTGCCGAAGGAGCGGAAGTTCGCGACGAAGATCGAGTTGGGCTGGCGGATGATCGTGCGGATGAAGGAAGAGGGGTTTGCGTTTGCGGGGGTGGGATGCGACACGTTGTACGGTCGGAGCGGGTGGTTTCGGGGAAAAATGGCGGAGAACGGCATCGTGTATATGGCGGACGTGCCGGTGGACACGCGGGTGTACCTGAGTGAGCCGAGGGTGGGAATTCCAACGGGCGGTCGAGTGTCGCGGGTCTTGAGCGGCGAGTGTCCGGTGGAGGTTCGGGCGGTTGAGCCGACTTGGACGCCGTTGCGGGGTCGGGCGACGGCGCGGGGTTTTCTGGACGCCGAGTGGTTTGCGACGCGGGTCTGGACGACCGACGGCAAGCAGTCACCGCTCGCCGAGTGGCTCGTCATGCGTCGCGACGCCGATGGACGCCGCCATTTCGCCCTGAGCAACGCGCCCGAAACGACCCCGCTGGAACGGCTGGCCTGGATGAAAAGCCAACGTCACTTCATTGAATGCGCCAACCAGACCGCCAAAAGCGAACTCGGGTGGGACGAACTCCAGGCCCAGAAGTTCACCGCGTGGGAGCATCATCTGGCGCTGACGATTCTGGCGATGTGGTTTCTCACCCAGACCAAACTTGATTGGGCGAAGGAATGTCCACCTGATCCGGCGCTGGCCGAGCAGTTGGGCGTCGAGCAGGTTCCGGGGCTGTCGCTCGGCAATATCCGCGAGTTGATGCGCACCGCCATGCCCTTGCCCCAGTTGTCACAAGACGATGCCGTCGGGTTGGTCATCGAACATTTGGGAAATCGCGTCAGCGTCCGAAAAAGTCACCTGAAACATCGGAATTCAAATGACTTCTCGCCATAATCAAATGTGACTTTGCCGA
>JAAFHI010000505.1 GCA_013298335.1 Actinomycetota bacterium | reverse complement strand
ACGATTCACTTCGATGATCGGGAGGAAGCGCGGGCAGTTCTGCAACGGCTTCCCGGAAAGGGGGCCGCGAATGCGCATTGAAGAACTCGCGGCACTCGCGGGCGTCACGAATCTGGCCGAACTGAGCCCCGAACTGCGGGCTTTCGAACCGGTCGGGTATTCCATCGACTCGCGGACGGTCGCGCCGGGCAATCTGTTTTTCGCGATCAGGGGCGAGGTTTTCGATGGCCATGACTTCGTCAAAACGGCTTTTGAAAAGGGCGCGGCGGGCGTGGTGCTGCACCGTCAAGTACCGGGGCTGACCGCGGAAGAATCCGCGCGCTGCCTGTTCGTCGAGGAGACTCTGACCGCGATGCAGCGGGTCGCGCATGAACTTCTGAAGCGCTGGAACCGGCCCATCGTCGGCATTACCGGCAGCATGGGCAAGACGACCGGCAAGGATCTGGCTGCGCTGGTGCTTTCCGAAAAGGGGCGGGTCTATGCCTCGGTCGGCAATCTCAACAACGGCTACGGCCTGCCGCTCGCGGTGTTGAAGATGGTGTCGGACGGAAAGCGGATGGAGGATTTCGATTTCGCCGTGCTCGAAATGGGCATGAGCACCGCCGGTGAAATCGCGCGGCTCTGCGAAATCGCGCCGCCGGATGTGGCGGTCGTGCTCAACGTCGCGCCGGTGCATATCGAAAACTTCGCCGACGGCATCGACGGGGTCGAACGGGCGAAAGCCGAAATCGTGCATGGCCTGCGCCGGGGTGGTTTGGCGGTCCTCAATCTGGACGATCCGCGCGTGACCCGGATGGCGGCCATCTGTCTCGCCGACCGCGAGGAGCACGCGGGATCGCAGGTGGTTTATTTCGGACGCAACGAGGCCGCGCACGTCGCGGCGCTCGACGTGAAAAACCTCGGTTTGTACGGCACGGAGTTCACGCTCGCGACGCTCCGGGGCGAAGTGCCGGTCGGATTGCCGCTGGCGGGCGAGCACTACATTTACAACGCGCTCGCGGCGGCGGCGGTCGGTCTGCACTTCGGCATTTCGCCGGAACGGATTGCCGCGAAGCTCGGCGAGGCGAAACCGTCGAAGCACCGGGGCGAAATCCTGCGGTTCGCGGAACGGTTCACCGTGGTGGACGACACCTACAACTCGAATCCGCTCGCGTTGAACGAAGTCGCCCGCCTGCTCGGAAAGGTCCCGGACGCGGCGCGCCGAATCATGGTCGCCGGAGAAATGCTCGAACTGGGCGCACATTCCGCGCAACTGCACGCCGAGTCTGGAGCCGTCATCGCTTCCTGTGGTATTGACCTTCTGGTCGGTGTGCGTGGTTTTGCCGAGGATCTGCTGCGCGGCGCGCGCGACGCGGGAATGGCCGAGGCGGCGACGATTTTTCTGCCGGACGCGGATGCGGCGGGGCAGTGGCTGGTCGAGAACGTTCGCTCGGGCGACGTCGTGGCGGTCAAGGGGTCGCGGGGCGTGAGAATGGAAAATGCCCTCGCGGCGGTACGGGCGCGGTTCGAAATTCTGGATTGAAGACCATTCGGTCCGACCGGCGGATCGAGACCTTCAATCGGGTATTGAAATCGGGAATCTTCAATCGAAAATCGAAAATCGCAGTGCTCTATTATCTGTTATTTGAAATTCTCCATAAAAGTTCGGGCATCGGCCCGCTCCGGGTGTTCGGCTCGCCGGTGTTTCGGGCCGCGCTTGCCGCAATGACGTCGCTGGCGGTTTGTCTGCTGGTCGGGCGTCCGATGATCGCGTGGCTGCGCCGGTTGAAATACGGGCAGGAAATTCGCGAGGAAGGCGTCAAGTCGCACCAGGCGAAGAAGGGAACGCCGACCATGGGCGGCGTGCTCATCGTGACGGCGGTGGCGATCTCGACGCTGCTCTGGGCCGACCTTCGCAGCATTTACGTGTGGGTCGTGCTGGTCGCGTTTCTCGGCAACGGGCTGGTCGGGTTTCTCGACGATTATTTGAAAATCGCGAAGAAGCAGAACCTCGGTCTGGAAGGCCGGTGGAAACTGCTGGGACAGATCGTGACGGGCCTGGTCGCGGGCGGATTGCTGATTTACGCGGGGCACTATCCGACCGAGTTGAGCGTGCCGTTCTTCAAGCTGTTTCGGCCCGATGTCGGCGGTCTGGTTTACCTGGGGATTCTGGTGTTCTGGACGACCGGGTTCTCGAACGCGGTGAATCTGACGGACGGCCTCGACGGTCTGGCCATCAGCACGACGTTCGTGGTGTCGCTGGTGCTGGCGGGGATTACCTTCGGGACGGGGTACGTGCTGGCGGCGCAGTACATCGGGCTGATTCCCGATCCGAACGTGCTGGAAGTGACGATGTTTTGCGCGGCGTTGGCCGGCGCGAGCCTCGGGTTCCTTTGGTACAACGCGCCGCCCGCCGAGGTGTTCATGGGCGACGTGGGCAGTCTCGCCATCGGCGGCAGCCTTGGCTGCGTCGCGGTGGTGATCAAACAGGAGCTGTTGCTGGTGATTATTGGTGGCGTGTTCGTCATCGAGACGCTGTCGGTGATGATGCAGGTGAGCTACTACAAGATGACGAAGAACCCGGTGACCGGTATCGGCAAGCGCATCTTCAGGATGTCGCCGCTCCATCACCACTTTGAAGAGGTCGGCTGGAAGGAATCGAAAATCGTCTTTCGGTTTCTCATTGTGCAGATTTTCTTCGCGTTGCTGGCGTTGGCGACGTTGAAACTTCGCTAGAAGGTGTCGGGTTTCAGGTGTCCGGTGTCGGGTTCAATCCGGTCATCGAAAACCTGAAACCCGAAACCGGACACCCGAAACCTATGCAGTTGGAAGGAAAAACCATCGTGGTCCTGGGTGCGGCCCGCAGCGGGCTCGCCGCCGCCGAATTTCTGGCGGCGCGCGGCGCGCGGGTGACGCTGGCCGACCGCCGTCCGGAAGCCGAACTGGCGCAGGAAGCCGGGGCGATGCGCGCGCTGGGTGTCGCGACGATGTTCGGCGAACCGGATTTCGATGTGTTTACGACGGCGGATGAACTCGTCGTCAGTCCGGGCGTGCCGCTCACGGTGGCGCCGGTTGTACAGGCGAAAGCGGCGGGCGTCTCCGTCATCGGCGAACTCGAACTCGCCGCGCGATATTTGAAAGGCCGGATCGTCGGCATCACCGGATCGAACGGCAAGACTACCACCACGACGCTTGTCGGCGAGATGCTCCGCAATGGCGGATTGCCGACGCAGGTTGGCGGCAACATCGGCACGGCGGCGGTGAGTCTGGTCGAGACGTCGCGGGAAGACGGCTGGACGGTACTCGAATGCAGCAGTTTTCAACTTGAAACGACGCGGGAATTTCGTCCGCAGGTGGGGGTGCTGCTCAACGTCACGCCCGATCACCTCGACCGCCACGGGTCGTTTGAGAATTACGTCGCGGCCAAGTTGCAAATGTTTCGCAATCAGGGCGTGGATACTCTGGCGGTTCTCAACGCGGATGATCCGTCCACGCCACGGGCACTCGCGCTGCTTGCCGAACGCAATGCGACGGTCACGCTCTTTTCACGGACCCGGAAGCTGGAAGAAGGCATGTTTGTCGCGGATGGCGAGATCGTCTGCCGGACGCGCGAAGCCGCCAGGTCGCTGATGCCGGTTTCGGATATCGGTCTGCGGGGCGCGCACAACATTGAAAACGTCCTCGCCGCGCTCTGCGCCGCGCTCGCCTGCGGGGTCGCGCCGGAGTCGGCCTGCGAAACGGTACGAAACTTCAAGGGCGTCGAGCATCGGCTGGAATTCGTCGCGGAAATCGGCGGCGTGACGTTTTTCAACGATTCAAAGGCGACCAACGTGGACGCAGCGATCAAGGCCATCGAGGCGTTTCCGGGCGGCCTGCATGTGATTCTGGGCGGCAAGGACAAGGGCAGCGACTACGCGCCGCTCGTCCCGTTGCTCAACGAACGCGCGAAGTCGGCGCTGCTCATCGGGGCGGCGACGCCGCTCATCGAA
>JAAFHI010000795.1 GCA_013298335.1 Actinomycetota bacterium | reverse complement strand
AGCTGGAAATTATAGACGAGAGTGTTGCGGATGGCCTCGGCCGCGGTTTCGGTCGCGCCGATGGTTTTCTGGATCAGCGCCGGAGCGACCAGTCCGTCGCAGATGGCGGCAATCATGACCGCGACGGCGGACAGACCGTAGACCAGAATGGCGAACTGGGCCGCCGGTCGCTGCCATCCGATGCGTTTCCAGACGCCGACAAGGCCAAAGAAGGTCAGTGGAAACGAAAACAGGGCGAGAACATGGACGGCGATTGCGACCTGAAGCTCGTGATTCAGCAGTTCGGCATCCTGCCAGGAAAGGCGGGTCGGATGGATGGCCATCGTGACGAGACCGCCGACGGTTCCGACGATCAGGGCGATGGCGTAAGGAGTCAGGGGCTGCGTGCGTTCGTAAGTCGTTGGCATGTGAGAAAGTTCCATCGAAAAAAGTGGTGCGGGGGATGCCCGCGCCGGAACTTTCAAACGCTGACTGACTTCCGGAAACGAAAAAGCCGTGAACCGGGGGGAAAACCGGGGGAATCCGGGAAGATCGAGTGCCGAGTTCTGGGTGCTGGGTGCTGGGTTTTTCCTGATCTCGAAAAAAGAGACTCGACGTAACCAAGAGAAAACAGACGCTTTACCCAGCACCCAGCACCCAGCACCCAGCACCCAGCACCCAGCACCCAGCACCCAGCACCCAGCCCTCACTTCCGCCCTGGCGCGATGAACCGCACGCCGGGAAGGGCCGCAATATCCTTGAGCCGCGAGGAGACGATTTGACCCGTAACCGTTTTCGATCGGGAATCGGATCGGGTGATGTGAAAGCCCGTCGCCTCCAATGCGGCCAGCGTGGATTTGGAAAGGTCGTTCATGACGATCACCAGCGACAGGTCGTCTCCCGAGACGAAATCCGGCGTTGGTTGCATCCGACCGGCGGTGCGTACCTGGAGGTATTGTTCGATTTCCTCCGCCAGTTTCGAACCTGGAGCACTGGAACCATCCAGACTGAACCGGAAGGTCATCACCCCGGTCGTTCGAACGGGGATTCCGTTCTGGATCGTCGGACGGAAGGTCCACCGGCGAACCGCGACGAGAGCGGCCTGCTGAAGGAGCGCCGGTCCCGAAATGACGGTCGCCGATTCGACCCGGCCCTGTTCATCAATCAGCACTTCGACGACGACATCTCCCTGAACGCGGGCCTCTTTTGCAATCACGGGATAGGTGGGGGAAACCCGTTCGACGGCGTTTCCGCGCAATACGCCTTCGCTGCGCCGGACTGGTCCGCTCGGGACCCCCGCCTCCTGCTTCGGCGCTTCCGGCGGTGGTGGTGGCGCGCCGCCTGACGAATCGCCCGGAATGCCGCCCGACGTGCCACCGGGGACGCCGCCGACCACACCGGAGAACCGGTTGCTGCCCGACCTCGTCACGGTTCGCGGCGTGTCGGCGGCGCGCGAGTGCTGGTCAGATGCGAAATCGTCGCCCGTCTCGCGCCCGCGATCATCCACCGCGACGAACGACGTGAACTGTGTCATCAGCCGGTAATCGAGGCCGAGGCGGGTGATTTCCTCTTCGAGATCGGCACGCATCCGGCCACGCTGCGCGCCGTCGAAATCTTCGCTCATCAGCGCGTCGATCTTCCTGCGTGCCCAGAGGCTCGCCAGAGCATCGTGTCGTTCTTTCTGTTCGGGAAACTTCACGGCGAGCCTTCGTTCGAATGATCTCCCGGCCTGCCTGCCTTTCAGGGTGATGAATCCCTCGGCGGGCCCCGAATAGCGCCCGGTGATGACGAGCGGGCGGGCGGAAAACAGGTCGGGCATTCGGGTCGGCATCACGTCGGTGACCGGCAACCCGCCCCATTCGATTTCCACATCGGTCAGGAGCGGCGTCCGGACGCGCTCGTGAAACCGGACCGCCGCCGCGTCGCCGTCATCCCCGAGACCGACGTATTCGACTTCGCCGCGCCCGGCCTCGGCCAGCTTGTCGAGCAGGAAGCGATTCACCGAGCCGCCGATGCCGAACGAAAACACGCGGGCGTTCGGGTGGCGCTTCACTTCGGCGATGATTTCCTGATCGTTGCCGACGAATCCGTCGGTCATGAAGCACACCACCCGGATGTGATCGCCGGTGCCGCTCGGCGCAAGCGCGGCTTGAATCGCGTCCATCATTTTCGTCCCGCCGCCGCTGCGCTGGGTTCGCAGAAAGGCCCGCGCCACGGCCAGATTTTCCGAGGTGGCGGGGACCGGCTCGGGAAACAGAATCTCGGTATTTCCCGCAAACGTGATGACGTTGAACGTGTCTCGTTCGTGAAGTCCCATGAGGGCCATTTCTATGCAGGCCCTGGCTTTTTCGATGGGAAAACCGCTCATCGAACCCGACGTGTCGAGCACGAAGACCAGTTCCTTGGGCGTCACGTCCGGTTCGGCGATGCGTTGCGGCGGTTGCAGCATCAAGGTGAAGAATCCGCCGCGCGAATCATGGTGCGCAAGGAGCGCGTCGGTGACGGCGTCTCCCGCGACGTCGTAGTCCAGAATGAAATCCTGATTGGGAATGGAATCCAGCCGCTCCAGAGCGACGCGCGCTTCGGACGCGCTTTGGCGAAGTACGCCGACCTGGTGCGTCGGACTGCCGAGGCCGTACACCGGGACGCCCGCGTCAAGCACGACGTTCATCCGAATCTCGTTGCCGTCCCGCGTTTCCGGAGGTTTCACGGATGGAATGCGGGCGGCATCCGGAACTTCTCCGGGCGTGTAGCGCGGGCCGACCACCATCGGAAAAACATATTCGTAGCGCCC
>JAAFHI010000524.1 GCA_013298335.1 Actinomycetota bacterium | reverse complement strand
TCGGACGCCGCGTTCGAACCCCGTGACCTACATCAAGGTGTATGACGCGATTCGCGATGTCTTCGCTTCGACCAGGGAAGCGGAAGCGGCGAAGTTCGGGGCCGGTCATTTTTCATTCAACGTCGCGGGTGGACGCTGCGAAACCTGTCAGGGCGATGGAACGGTCACCGTCGAGATGCAGTTTCTCGCCGATGTCGAACTCACCTGCGAGGACTGCAACGGCACGCGCTTCAAACCGCAGATTCTCGACATCAAATATCGCGGCAAGAATATTCACGAAGTTCTGAACCTGACCGTCCGCGAGGCCATCGCGTTTTTTCATGGCGTGAAGAAAATCGCCGACAAATTGAAATCGCTCGATGAAGTCGGCCTCGGCTATCTCCGCCTCGGACAATCGGCGACCACGCTCTCCGGCGGCGAAGCCCAGCGCATCAAGCTCGCCTCGCATCTGTCACGCGGCGCGACCGCGCGGACACTCTTCGTGTTTGACGAACCGACGACCGGCCTGCACTTCGACGACGTGAACAAGTTGCTGAATGCGTTTTACCGGCTGCTCGACGCGGGCGCGTCGCTCGTCGTCATCGAGCACAATCTCGACGTCATCAAAACTGCCGACTGGGTGATTGATCTCGGTCCCGAAGGCGGTCCCGGCGGCGGTTTCATCGTCGGCGTCGGCACACCCGAAGACATCGTGAAACTAAAGGATTCGCACACGGGCCGCTTTTTGAAGGATGTATTGGGGAAATAATCCGGACGGTGGTTTCCGGATCGTTCAAGGACCGAAATCTTCCTGTGCGCGCAGGGTGCGCGCGGTCCATTAGAGTTTTTGACGCAGGCGTTGACGCAGTTCGGTTTGAAGTCCGCGTGACCAGCCGGAGACCTGGCTGTAGCGGTTCGTGGCCTGCGCGAGTCCGTCCACGTTGGAAGAACCGCAGGCCGCGCATTTCGTCGCGAGACCGTGCCCGAGGTGATGGCAGTCGAGGCAGACGGTAAATTCCGGCGAGAGCAGCAGTCCCGCCGTTCGGGTGTGTTCCGCGGCCAGCGTCACGAAATCCGCCAGCGCTTCCGGACTCGGAACCTCCGCGCCAAACCACAAATCGCTGGTTGCGTTGAGCAGCGCGCCGTTTTGAAGTTCGCCCTCGCGGCGGGCGCGTTCGCCGGGCGCGATGTCGGCGGCGAGCGGAAGTTTCACGCCGTTGGTGTAGTAGATGTCGCTGGTACCCGGAATCCCCTGAACTTTTTCCGTCGCCTCGTCGGGGAAGAGGCGGGCGTCCATTTGCGCCAGCCGCTGCGTCATTTCTTCGGCGTGCGACTCCGCCAGCACGAAGCGCGTTTTATGGCGCGATGAAAGCCGGGCCGCTTCCGCCGTGAGGTGGTTCATCACCTGCGCGCCAAATTCCCGCGCCGCTTTCGATTCATGGAGCTGATACCCGGTGACGCACCACGCGAGTTCGTTCAACCCGACCGGACAGATCCGCTGGGTCGTGCGGCTCAGGCGCATGAACGGTTTTTCGTCGCGACGCAGCGCCAGCAGGGCGAGCGAACCGTTTTCCCCGAGCGCCAGCAGTTTTTCCAGAAAAACCCGTTTTTCGAGAAGCGCCTGCGCAGCCACGTCCATCAACCGGGTCAGGTCCTCGAAAATGCCGAGCGAGTTCGTCGCGCCCGCGCGGTGCGCGGCGCGGGGAAGGTTGACGGCGACGGCCTGAAACGCCGACGCGCGCCATTCATCCGTCGAGGCTTTCAGAAGTGAACCGTCGAGCGGAATGCCGTACCGGCTGGTAAAGGTTTCATCCGGATCGCGGTCGAAGGCGAACCAGACGCCCCCGCGTTCGACGATGCTTCGGCAGGCTTCGATGAGGAGCGTGCGCCACTCCGGATGGGTCGCATCGGCGGGCGTAATGTGCAGCACCGGGCGGACGCCCGCGAACGGCAGTTTTTGTCCGTCGCCGTCGCGATAGGCGGCAAACAGGGCGTGCAGCAGTTTTCGCGCGATGGCGGTGTAGTCGCGGTAGGTTTTGCCGGTCGGTTCGCCGCCCGCGCCGATGGCCGGACGGTTGGCGAGATATTCCGGTGCCGTCCAGTCGAGGTGCATCGTGCAGGCCGGAACGTGTCCGCCGCGACCGACCGCCGTGGCCGAAAGTTCGAAGACGAGCGCCTGGGCGGTTTGCTGAATGTCGCGGTCGCTCAATTCCGCGACGAACGGGGCCAGCGCGAAGTTGACCGAGTCCCATTCGACCGGGCCGTTGAAATACCCCTGGAGAGCCGCCGAAAACTTGACGAGGTGGGCGACCAGCACTTCCGGGTGACGGGCCGGGCGCGAAAGTGCAAAGCGGTTCGGCAAGGTGAAGCCATACCGCTTGACTGCGTCGGGCGATTGAATGATCGAATAAGGCCGATCCACCGCGCCGAGGTCCTGAATGTAGATGTCGCCGACGAGGTGGGCATTGGCGACCGGCGGCGAAAAGACGTTGAGAATCGCGTATTCGCGCTTGATTGCCTCGGCGAGCGCGATGCTGGTTCCTTCGGGGGTGAGGGGGAGCGGCGAGATGCTCGCGCGCGACTGTTTGATGAGGCGGTCCACGTCATAGAGCGGAACGCCGAGCCGCGAATGCGCCCGGTATTCCGCTTCCAGTCCATGTTCGATCAGTTTTGCATCGACGAGGCTGCGCAGCAGGGCCGAGGTGAGGCGGCGCAAACCCGACTGGGCAACGATTCCCTGAATTTCGAGGGCGATGCGACGGGCGAGATCGGGGGCGACATTGGCCTCGCGGACCAGCGAATCCACGATGCGCTGCTTGTCAAAACCGACAACGCTCTCATCGGAGCGCCGCACCAGCACGCTGCCGTCGTTTTCCGCTTCGCCGGGCGGCACCCGTGGGAGGTCCGGCGGATTTGACTCACCGAGCAATCGGCTGTCCATTGGTTTCAGAAAAGTGAGCGATGGACCCGCAAAAATTCTCGAACCCGTCGTCGAAAATCGAAATGAATCAAAGGGCTGCAATCCTTGAACTCAATTCCATCATTGTTCAACGGTCTGAAATCGGCAATCAAAAAACACGGATGAAAACGTTCCCCCCAACCGCGGATAAACGTTTTCTTCGGTCCCGAATTGTTCCAGCTTCCGCCCCGGTTTTTCTTTCCCGACACCGTTTTCCCGGCACTGTCTTCTGGAAAATTCGTTTTTGGTCTTTCAAGGGAAAAATCCCGACGCTACATGTGATTCACCCGCTTTGTCATTCAATCGAGATTTTGTGAGGCAACTCTATGCCGAAACGCATTTTCGGAACTCGTCGCGCGTGGTCGCGGCTCGTGGTGGTCTGGATGTGGGCTATGTTTAGTATTGCCGCCGCCCAGGCCCAAACCCTGACCCTTGAACCCGTCATTTCTTCCGGGCTTTCATCGCCGCTGACCATGATCAATGCCGGCGACGGCTCGAACCGGCTGTTTATCGTTCTGAAAGGCGGGCAAATCCGCATCCTGCAAAACGGTTCGCTTGTCGCGACGCCGTTTCTTTCGATTCCGAATACCGTCGTGTTGTCTTCGGGATCGGAACAGGGCCTTCTCGGACTGGCGTTTCATCCCCAATTTGCCCGGAACCGTCGCTTTTTCGTCTACTACACCCGCCAGCCCGACGGCGCGATCACCGTGGCCGAATATCGCGTTTCGACCTCCGATCCGAATGTGGCCGAAACGACCGGCGCGCCGCTGCTTTCAATTACCAAATCGCAGGCGAACCATAATGGCGGCACGATTGCGTTTGGTCCGGACGGCCTGCTCTATCTCGCGACCGGCGATGGCGGCGGCGGCGGCGACCCCGACAACAACGGCCAGAACATCAACACCCTGCTCGGGAAATTTTTGCGGATCGACGTCGATCGGA
>JAAFHI010000226.1 GCA_013298335.1 Actinomycetota bacterium | reverse complement strand
CGCCTGCCAGACGCTCGGCATCAAGCAGCTTCCGGAGCTGTATCTGAGCGTCACCAACCCGATGGGCGGCGGCGGACTCGGCTTCAATGCCTTCACGAGCGGCGTCGAGCGGCCCTTCATCGTGCTGTTCACGCCGCTCATCGAACGGCTCGACGATACCGAAGTGCTGGCGGTCATCGCCCACGAACTCGGGCACATCCACTGCAACCATCTTCTTTATAAGGTGGCGGCGGAACTGATTTTCCTCGCCGCCAGCGCCGCCCTCGGGGCCGCGCCGCTGCCGCCGGGCATCGCCGAACTCATCGCGATGCCGATTCGGGGGGCGCTTTCGACCTGGTACCAGAAAGCCGAACTCAGTTGCGACCGGGCGGCCCAGCTCGTCGTGCAGGACACCAACGTCATCACCAACGTGATGATGAAGCTCGCGGGCGGTTCGATGACCTCGAAACTCAACCACGAGGAGTTCATCCGCCAAGCGCGCGAATTCGACCAGAACAACGAAGGCAGCTTCATCGACCGGTTCTGGACGTGGCAGATCGCCGCCGGACGGACGCATCCGTTCCCGATCTGGCGCGTGTCGGAAATCCTCAAGTGGACCGACGACCCGAACGGCTACCGCAAGATGGTCGAACCGCCCGCCGCCAGCAGCGCGTCGGCGTAGAAACGTTCCCTCGCTCACGCTCGGGGTTCCATACCGACCGAACGATGGGTATGGAATCCCGAGCGTGAGCGAGGGAAGTACTTCCCCGCATCAGCCAGGGAAACCGGCTTCATGGACAACCTCACCCTCACCATTCGCGTCCAGCCGAATGCCCCCCGCTCGAAGGTGGTGGGCGAACACGGCGACGCGATCAAGATCGCCCTCGCCGCGCCCCCGGTGGATGGCAAGGCAAACGCCGAATGCATCCGGTTTCTGGCCGAACTCTTCGGCGTCCGGCGGGGCGACGTGACCATTCTGACCGGCGAAACCGCGCGGACGAAGGTCGTCCGAATCGTCGGTGGTACACAAAAGCGGCTTGAAGAACTGATTTCGGGGTAGTACCGTTCCAGACCGTCTTCCCGCTTTTTCGCGGATTTCCGATTCGAAAGGGCTTTCAAACAACCGAAAGCGACCCGGTGACCATATGTCGTTTCTGAACCAGATGACGAAAGAACTGCTCAAACGCTACAGCCGCATGGCTGTCGGTCAGCCGTTCGAACTCGACGACAAGGAACGCAAGAAATCGCAGATGAAGACGGAGAACCTCGTCCGCGTGAGCGAAACGCTCGGCGGCAACCTCTCGGTGCTGGTCGTCGCGGGCGGCGAACCCTTCACCCGGATGGATCTGCCGGAAATCACCCGCGCGTTCTACGAGAACAACAAGCTGGAAGCCATCTACCTGATGTCGAACGGCCAGATCCAGAAGCGGATCATGCCCGACGTGCGGCGCATCCTTGAAGAATGCCCGAAGTTGCAGGTGACGGTCGCGCTCGGCATCGACGGTCTCGAAACCGAGCACGAGAAAATCCGCCGGAAGCCGGGAAGCTGGACGCGGGCCATCGACACCGCCCGCCAGTTGCAGGAGATCAAGAAGGAATACGGTCGGCTCGACATCCAGACCTGCACCTGCATGATGAACTCGAATCAGGACCGCATTTTCGAGTGGTACGACTTCCTCAAGCACGACCTCAAGCCGGACAAGATCAACATCAACTACATCCGTCCGCCGGCGGCCAGCCCCGAGGAACTCAACATCGACCTCAGCCGCTATAAAAAGCTTTCGGACATGATTCTGGAAGACACGCGGAGCGGTGACACGAAGAACGTCTACGGCGGCGAGGCCGGCGCGTTCAAGGCGGCGACCGACATCTATATGCATGAACTGATCGCCAAGACCGAAGTCGAGAAGAAAGCCCAGTTGCGGTGCTTTGCCGGAACGGCGGGCGGCGTGATCTACGACGAGGGCACGCTTTCAAGCTGTGAAAACCTCGCCCCGATCGGCAATCTCCGCGACTACGACTGGAACTTCTCGAAGATGTGGTACTCGGAAGAGATGAAGATCCGGCGCGAGCGCGTGAAGGACGGCTGTTTCTGTACGCACGAGAGCAACTGCTACTACCCGTCGCTCGCGTTCAATCCGGGTCATCTGTTGCAGATCAAGAAGCTGGAGAAGGAAATCGTGGCGGCCCGGCGCAAGGTTGACGCCGCGGAAGCCGCGAGCGCGGCCAAAGCGGCCACCGTGTAGTCTCTCGACACATTTGTACCCGTTCAAACGGCGGATTCGGTCACGGCGACCGGGTCCGCCGTTTTTCTTTCCCGTCGCCTCACCGCTTGCGCGGCTCGACGTAGCCGAACGGGTTTGCGCGCCGACGTTTTGTCTCTTCCCGTACATTTAGCGTAAGATGGCGGTTCATTTATCCGAACCCGCGGGAGTCCTCACGCGATGTCCATCATCACCGAAGTCGTCGATACCGTCCGCGCGCTGGCGCAGGGCATGGCGGTGACGCTCAGTTACATTCCGAAGCGCAAGCTGACGCGCGAATACCCGGACGTGCCGGTCGAACTCTATCCGCGCTTTCGCGGCGAGCACTTCCTCGCGCGCAACGAAGACGGCAAGGAACGCTGCGTGGCCTGCTTCCTCTGCTCGGCGGCCTGCCCGGCGGACGCCATCTACATCGAGGCGACCGAAGACCTCCGCTCCTACGAAGAACGGCCCGGCATCGAAAACCGGTTCGCCCAGGTTTACAACATCGACTACGGACGCTGCATTCTCTGCGGCTACTGCGTCGAAGCCTGCCCGAAGGACGCCATCAAGCACGGTCACAACTTCGAATTTGCGGTGACGAACTTCGCCGATCTCGTGAAGGACAAAAACTACCTGCTGACCAACTACGGTCGCCACGAAGGCGCAAAACCCGAAGGGAACTTCGTCATTCGAAGCGATTCCTGACCCGGATCGAAGGGAACGGCAGCCACGTTGCCGACCGTTCCGCCTCCCTTCCCTTTTTTCCTCGCCGCCGCGCCGCCACCGCCATGCCCGACCTTTCCAGTCTCGAAAAAATCCGGGCGGAACTCCGGCGATATGAACATCCCCTGTTCACCTTCGCCGCCGAGGACCATGCGCGGGGCGTCCGGGTGGTGGTCGCGCTAACGGTCGAGGACATTCTCGAACCCTACGCGTTCATCATTCCCCACAGCGACCTGAACGACCCGCGCTACGGCTGGCGATTTCAAAACCTGCTCTTCAACTACCTGCACGACTACATGATCGAGACGTTCACGCTCACCCCGCAGCATCTGTGACCCGAATTTCCCGGACGCCTCCACCACCCCGCCGAACCTGAAGAACAATCGAAGCCTGATACGTTTCCCCTGCCGGAAGAAACCTTTCGGACGGCGAAAATACCCTTGACGCTCCGGGCAAAAGGTTTCCTCCCGCGAAGAAAACCCTTTCCCCGTGAGGAAATACCTTTCCGCCGTCACGTCCAGGGTATTTCCGTCACCCGAAACGTTTTTCCCGCGAAGGAATACCTTTCCCTCGTGAAGAAATACGTTTCCCACACCGGAAAATACGTTTCCGGCGGCGAGTTCAAGGTATTTCCGCCGTCTAAAACGTTTTCCCTTCCTCCGCCTCATTTTTCATCCCTCATCCCTCCTCCTTCATCCCTTCCCCAAAATGACCTGTTCGGCGCTCGAATTCTGCGTTGTACAATGTGGTCATTCACTTTTTGCCGATTCATCCAGTTTTGGAAGGAGCCGTTCCATGATTCATTCCTCTATCGCAGCGATTCTGTTGACCGGACTCAGCCTCGCCGCGCCCGTCTCCGTCGGCGCGACGCCGCCCCCCGCCGGAATCGTCCAGAACGATGCCTCTCAGATATTCCAGCAGGGACTTCAATATTTCAGAAACCAGCAGTGGGACCTGGCCGCGCAGTCGTTCCGGCGGGTCATCGCCCTGCGACCCAATGACTACACCGCCCATTACAACCTCGGACTCAGCAATTACCGGATGAAACTCTACGCCGACGCGGCCACGGGGTTTCGCGAAGCAGTCCGGCTGAAACCGGATTACTACGAAGCGTGGATTCAACTCGGGAACGCCTACGATCTGTCGCAACGCTACCCCGATGCCATCGCGGCCTACCGCCGGGCGACGGAAATCCGTCCGAATGAAGGCACACCCTATTACGAAATGGGCGTCGCGCACTTCGCCCAGAAACGCTACGCCGAGGCCGCCGAAGCCTATCGCGAGTCGATCCGGCGGCAGGTCGGGCATGCCAAATCCCATCTGAATCTCGGACTCGCCTATGAAAAACTTGGCCGCGAGGACGACGCGCTGGCCGCATTTCTCCAGGCGGCGCGGCTCGACACGGCCAACGCGCTTCCGCAAAAGGAAGCCGGCGACATTTACACCAAACGGAAACAGTTCCCCGACGCGCAGCGGGCCTATCGCGAGGCGATTCGCATCCAGCCGAATTATTCCGACGCGCACCTCGGACTGGGCAACACGTACTTCAACGCCAACCAGTACCAGGAATCCATCGAGCACTACCGCAACGCCGTGCGCTACGCGCCGAACGCGGAAACGGCGAACCTGTATCTCGCCGATGCCTACCGGCTCGTCAAACAGTACAGCGACGCCATCATCTACTATCGCGCAGCGGTGGGAATCGCCCCGCGCAACACCGACGCCCGCTACTACCTCGGACTGCTCTACGCCGTGCAGGGCAACCGGACGGCGGCGATGAAGGAATATGAGGCCCTGCGCCCGCTCGATGAAGCCAAGGCCCAGAAACTGCTCGGCCTGATTCCCGCCGGGAATACTCCCTCCAACAAGAACGATCTTAAAAACTGAGCGCGCAACGGTCCTTCCCACGGACGGCCCCCCGGTGGTACCACCATTGCCGGGGCCGTCCGTTCGCGTGTAAAGGGGAACGTTTCCCACACTCCCCACGCGAGATTCTCTTCAATGTCGATTCCTTCCTCCCGCAACGACCGCGTCGATCTCATCCGCGGCGTGGCTGTCCTCTGCGTACTGGTTCTTCATTTCACCCTCGCCTTCGGCCTCAAAAACAGCCCGCTCGGGAAATTCGTCCCCGAATGGCTGCTGCGTGGGCTGACCCTCAACGGAAATTACGGTGTGACGATGTTCTTCGTCGTCTCGGGCTTTCTGATTACCTCGATTTCGCTGAAACGCTGGGGACAGCCGCGCACCCTCGACGCCCGCGCCTTCTACGTTTTCCGCTTCGCCCGCATCATGCCGCCGCTCCTGCTCGCGCTCGCCGTCATCGTGCCGCTCGGCTGCCTCGGGATTCCGTTTTTTTCGAATTCCGACAACGGGAAAAGCCTTCCGCCGTCGTACTTCATCATCGCCGCCGGGTCGGTGCTGACCTTCTGGCACAACGTCCTGATGCAGTCGGCAGGCTATTTCAACTACTGCCTGAACATTTACTGGTCGCTGTCGGTCGAGGAAGTGTTCTATCTCGCGATGCCCCTGCTGTGCCTGATTTTGCGGCGGGTCTGGCCGCTGGTCGTCGTCTGCGGCGCGGCCATCGTCGTCGGGCCGTTCTACCGCCGGGCGCACGTCGATAACGAAATCTTCTTTATGTACGGCTACTTGGCCTGCTTCGACGCCATCGCGATGGGCTGCCTGACGGCGCTGCTGGCGCAGAAATTCACGCTTGGCGACCGCGTTGCACAAATCGTCCGCGTCGTCTGCGGCATCGCACTGGCCGTTTTGTACGTCCGGGGAATTGACGGCCACGAAGTTTTCGGCTTCACCTTCATCGCGCTCTCCGTCGCCGGGTATCTCTTCGCCTCGGCCCACGCGCCCGCGCCCGGCCCGCTCGCGGAAAAGGCGACGCGGCCCCTCCGCTGGCTCGGACGCCACAGCTACGAAATCTACCTTTTTCACATCATCGTGCTGGCCGGAATGCGGAACTACGTGACCAAGGCGACGCTGTCGTACGGCTGGCGGCTGCCGTACTTCGCCCTGTTTCTTTTCCTGACGGCCATCGTCGCGTGGGCCGTCGCGCGCTACGTCTCCGAACCGATGAACGCGGCGATTCGAAACCGATTCGCCCGGCGGAACGCGGGGTGAAACGGTGGAGGCGCAGGAAAAGCCATGAATCTTGACGTTTGTCAGGAGGTAAGGCAGGGTTGAACGCCAAGCCATTTCAGAACAAATGCC
>JAAFHI010000458.1 GCA_013298335.1 Actinomycetota bacterium | reverse complement strand
AGGGGGGTCATCAATACCGCGGGAACGCTGATTTCGACGGTCTATTCCCCGTCGGTCCTGTCGGTTTACCCCGGAAGCTGCGGGCCCGACCGGGTGGCCGCGGGTCCGCTCGGCGGCAGTCTCTACAACACCGGGACCGACCAGTTGATGCTCGCGCAGGTCGATCCCCTGTTCGTCAACCTGAATGTCCCGCTGGTGCCCGGCCCCGGAACGACGCAACAGATTTTCCCCCTGACGAACGACTATCGGGCGCGGGCGACGTTCAACGGGGGGAATCTGGTGCTGGTTCCGAACACGAACGTCGTCGGATTGATCGGGCCCCGGAATTTCGACCCGACCGCCCTGGTGACGGGGGCCACCTTCGTCAATCCGAATGATTCATGGCTCGCCAACCGGCTCCAGCCCTTCGTGGACTGCCTTCTGATCACCAATGGAGCGACCCAGTTCCTCGGCCTGGTCACCGCCGTCGATACCAACAACGGAAATATTTCGCTGTCCACGGCCGACCCGATCGGGCTCAATCCCGTCTGGAATACGGCCATTCCCGGGATGACCGCCATCGCCGGACCGGATGTCCTGATCACCCGCGTGCGGCTGACGTACTATTTCGTCGGCTGGACCGGCGCGGCGGACGCGGCCAACGGGACCCCGCCGGTCCTCTACCGCCGGGAAGGCGCGCTGATCAACCCGGTGGCGTTCAACATCGAGAACTTCCAGTTGAGATTCGACATGATTGACGAATTCGACCAGGGCCTGGGGGCAGGGAGATTCTGGACCGTCGAAAACCTCGGTCAGATGCCGGCCGGCGCGCCACTGCCGATTCCCAACTCCTCCCCGGCGGCCAATCGCGACTCGACCTATGCCAAAACCATGGTGCGAACCATCCGGTTCACGCTCCTGGGGCGCACCAACGAACGCGATCCGAGCCTGTTTCGGACCGATGCCGGAACCATTACCGACGGTTATAACCGGGGCTTTTTTCGGGTCAGTGAAAATGCCACGGTGGGTCTCCGAAACATAGCGTACGCGTCCACCAGTTAAATCCCGGATAAACGATGGATCACTTTTCGCCTGTCTCCGACGGTTTCTTTTTCGCACAAGGAGTGAACAGCTTATGAAGTCCGCCTCACAAACGCCTTTTCGAATTCTCCGCACGCCTCCGGGCGAACGCGGCATCGCGCTGGCCATCGCGATTATCCTCCTCGGCGTTTTGCTGGTCTTTACTTCCGTTTCGGCCACGATCATGACGACCGAAGCCCGGCAAACCTCGGCTCAATACCAGAATACGCGGACATACAACGCGGCCATGGCCTATCTGGAGTCGATGACGAACAACTTCAACGTGCTGTTCAGTACCAACCAGAACCCGTCTCCAGCCGCCATCAACGACCTGACGGATGCCAGCAAGGTTCCAAAACTCAAGACCGGTTCCGGAGCCGGAAACAATCTTTTTACTTTCACCGCCGACACGCCCTACGTGCCGCCCGCGGTCGGCCAGCAACGCACGACCACCATCAAAACCCCGCCCTTTGACGGATTGAACGCCATCGAGCGGCGCTACGTCATCGGCGCTACGGCGCGGGCCATCGGGGTCGGAGGAGACAATCGGGCCGCCGAAGCCCGGATCATCCGGGAACTGTCGAACTATCAGGTGCCGGTGTTCCAGTTTGCCGCCTTCGGGTTCGACAATCTCGAAATTTCGCCAGGTCCGCGACTCGACCTCGGCGGGCGCGTGCATATCAATCGCCACCTGTTCCTGAGCGGAAGCAACGGTCCCGTCAATTTCTGGGGTCGCGTCACGGTCGTCGGACAAATCACCACCGGCTACAAGATCAACGGTACGACCAACGGCGGTTCGCTTACGGTTTACAACCCGGGGACGAACGCTCTCGTCGGCGTCCAGCCAAGCATCCCGAACGGCACCGGGCCCGATTTCACTTCCGGCACGGCGGCCGTCGTCTCCCCGGCAGTTGACTGGAATTTGGCCGACGAACCGTCCACCCCGAATGGCCCCGCCCCCGTCGCCGGTGTTCCCGGACAGGCCGGTCCGACCGGATTGGTGATTTCCAATGTCCAGCCCCTGCTGCTGCCGACGCAAACCCAGGGGTTCAACGCGATCGAAATCATTCGTCGGGCAAACCCGAACGAACAGGCCTTTACCGATCCTCCGGCCAATACCCTGACCAATCCCCTGCTCGCTTCCCGTTACTTCAACGCCCGACTGCCCGTTCAGGGAAGCGTCATCCGGATTCTCATTGACGACGACCTGGCCGACTTCCCGACTGGCGGCCCCGGCCCGCTGGCCTACGACATGGATCGGCTCTCGAATCCGCAGGACGCGCTCTTCAATGCCTTCTGGCTGAACAACAACCCGAACGTCAGACAGTTCAATCCGTACGGAGGTTCCGACCAGCCCGATGCCTCCGCCGCCACGAATCCCGTCGGCACGGGCGGCGCCCCGCAAACCTTCAACGGGGCCGGCACGCTGACCAACGCCGCCAACTTCCGGGTCCTGCCGCCCCAGACCAATCTGGTCAACCGGCAGCCGGAGTTCGAATCCGACGGAAACGGCGGCACCATCGGGACCTCGCGCAAGCACACCTACATCAAGATCGAACTGCTGGTGAACAACAATCCGCCGAACGCGCCCACCCGCTACGACATCACGCCGCACATCCTGAACCTCGGGATCACCTCGGGACCGATTCCCTTCCAGAATGTTCAAGGCACCGCCCCCGTCGGCGTCGAACCCACGATGACCTACAACTCCGTCTACGCGTTGAACGACGGTGGCAGCATCCGCCGGTTGCAGGACAGGAACAACGGCGACACCCCCAATAATTTCCTGCCGTTCCTGAACGAGAGCGCCACCAACGCCTTTATCGGAGAATTCACCCAGCAGTTCGGGGCGGCACCGGCCATTGCGCTCACCAACGGGGCCGCCGGTACGCAGACGATGCGGACCACCTACTGGTTCGAGCCGAACTCGATCCTGACGTTCCAGCGGACGATGATTCCCTACGCGCCCCAGGACTACCAATCCAATCTGAACGAACACGTCTCGATGACCTGCGCCGACACCCCCGCCACCTCGGATCGCGGCGTGACCGGCGTGGCCGTCAACAGCCGGCTGCGTGGCCGGCTCACCAACGCCGGGCTCCCGTCGGATGTGGCCACGGACTATCCCGCCAAGTTCAAGAGCCTGATCGCGAAGCCCTATTTCCGGTTCACCGACGATTTCCTTAATTCCTCCTACGTCAAGGGGGCGTTCGATGCCGGTCTGGACGGCACCGCCGGGACCGCCGACGATACATTCCTGATGGTCAACCCCTTCAAGACGCTGGAAAAAACCCGTGTCTTCAATGGCGTGGCCGCCCGGGACGACGACAAGCGAACCGAACGTTTCGTCCGCGACGTCCGTGTCTGCGCGGCGCGGGTCAGAACCTCGACCGGCGTGGCAACGACCGGTACGCTGACGCCCGACGGCACCACCCGGTACGCGGTCACCCAATTGGCCTCGACGCCGACCGGCCCGGCCAATCCTTCGGTGACGCTGACCAGCGCCAACCCGACCGTCGTTCCCGCCTTCACCACCGATTACGATGCCCTCTTTCGGATAAACCAGAACTTCTGGAACAGCGATCCGACCACCACGGGCGATGCCGGCAGGCGGCTGAAGATGGAACGGATTCTGAACAACTTCCTCCGTTCCAACGTGTTCCAGGCCGGAATTCCCGGATTTTACGCGCTCGCCAACAACGAACGGAACGCGGACGGGACCACGAATGCCGTCTTGGCCTTTCCCGGTTCGGGTGTTGACGTCGTTGGCGACAACATTCTCGACAACGAAGTGCCCTTCAATACGGGTCCGGTCTCGAGCTACACGCTGACGCCACCCCGTAACACCAACCTCAACACCACCATCACGACCGCAGCCGTGGCCGGCGGTTTGCCGACCAATTACCTTGCCAGCACGGATGGCGTCATCGACCTCCAGGAACTCACGCCCTTTGCGAACATCACCGACGCGGCGCTGCTTCGCACCTGCCTCTTCAACCCCGCCGGCCTGACCGCCGCGCAGCAGGAACGGATGTTCCCGCACCTGCTCCAGCGGAGCCGGACGCAACTGATCAACCAGATCCTCAAGTCGCTTGAAATCGGAACGCCGGGACGCAACACCGACCCGACCATGATCGGCTACAACGTGACCGGCGTACCTGAATTGTCGAAGGAAGACCTCGTTTT
>JAAFHI010000800.1 GCA_013298335.1 Actinomycetota bacterium | reverse complement strand
CCCAGAACTCCTTCCTACCCCATTATCCACTACCTACGGCTGGCGACTGGCCATTCACGACAGGCCACCGAATGTGAAAAACCTGTCCTTCTCGCCTTCCCCGTTTTTGTCGAAAAGACTTGGTTTCTCAGAAAAAGTCAGTTCAAACGAACCGTCCGAGACACAGACTTCTTGACGAAAACTCAGTGCTTTGGAGCGGTTTGAAAAACGGCGATTCCGCAGGCTCGCGGGCAATATACTTTTGGCAGGGAAAGAAATCGCTATGTTTTGGTTGTTAGGTTGACTGCGTCAGGGTGCGAAATGGAGCAGATCATTTTCAGGCCAAGGCGCGGCGAGCGGCTCCTCGATCAGGCAGAAAAGTCCGTTGTCGAAGGGTTCTCCGGGTGCGTATTCGATGAGTTCCACCCGTTCCCGAATGCCCCGTGCGGCCTGGGTCAGCGCCCGATGATGGCAATAGGGATTGTTGCCGCGCCGTCCGAAGAAGACATGCGCCGTCCAGTG
The DNA here is from genome assembly GCA_013298335.1 of Actinomycetota bacterium. Classification (GTDB taxonomy): domain Bacteria; phylum Acidobacteriota; class Blastocatellia; order Chloracidobacteriales; family Chloracidobacteriaceae; genus JAAFHI01. The sequence continues at coordinate 2,266 of JAAFHI010000800.1, read as the reverse complement.
ACAGCCGCCCCGGCACAGTTCGGCGAATTCACAGGTGGCGCAAAAGCCCCAGAGATGATTGGTCCCCTCGGGTTTTCCGGCGGAAAGATTGATCGCCATTTTTTCCGATTCGGCGAGGATGTCACGCAGGGATTTTTCCCTGAGATTACCCGCCGTGTAGGTTGCGGTGGGCAAGGACGGGCAGGCTTTCACCGTTCCATCGGCTTCGAGGCCGATTGAGGCCAGTCCCGCCTGGCAACCCATCCAGATCGAATGTTCGCCGCCTCGAAACAGCCGTTCGTAGGGGCCGTAGTATCCGATGTTGTTTCCCGGATACACCGCGATGCCCTCGGCGCGGGCCTTCCGGACGAGTTTGGCGAAGATCGGGTAAAACGCCAACAATTCGCAGGGCTGGAGCAACAGGTCCGCGTGGTCGGCGGCGTTTCCCATCGGCACGGTCAACTGAAACTGCCACGCCCTGGACCCCGCCTCGCGAAGGGCGTCGTGAAGCGCAAACAGTTCCGGCGCGGAGAGGCGATTGATCTGCGTGTTGGCCGTGACCGGCATGCCGCTTGTTCGCAGGGCGTCGAGGGTGGCAAAGCACTGTTGCCAGGAACCGGGACGTCCCCGCAGGAAATCGTGCGTTTTTTCCAGACCGTCCACGGAAACCGAGACCTGCTCGATTCCGGCTTCCTTCATGCGACGCGCGGTGGCCGGGGAAATTGCGTAGCCGCCGGTCGTAACGGTACAGCGCATTCCGGCGCGAACCGTGGCCGCCGCGATTTCGAGCCAGTCGGGACGAAGATAGGCTTCGCCGCCGATGAGGGTCACTTCCTTGATCCCTACTTCGGCAAGCTGGCGAACCGTGTCGAGGGCTTCCGCCGTCGAGAGTTCATCCGCGCGCGCCTCTCCCGCCCGCGATCCGCAATGGATGCACGCCAAGTTGCATTTGAGGGTGATTTCCCAGACCGCGTAGGTGGTTCGCATCGCGCGTTTAGCCTTTTCTTGAAAGAAACCAGCCTATGGTCGCGACGCAGGCCCCCAGAAGGACCCCGAAGACCAGCGCGTTCAGGCCAACGAATACCGAGGACCCGCCAGCGCCCAGCATCAGCGCGGCCCCGAGTGCGGCGCCGAGGGTCAAGCCGATGCCAAAGAATCCGATGGGCAACACCAAGTGAAATAAGTTCTGGCCTCCTGGTGTGTCCCGGACAAACGGGGCCGTGTCCATTCTCCTTGGCGGAGGACCTCCGTAAACGGGCGCGGGTTGGGGCTGATCGTTCCTGGGGGGCGGCATCGGTCCTCCATAAATGACGGTCGGCGGCGGTGGCTGGAGGTAAGGCTCCACCCGTGGAATATCTTCTATGGTTTTTACGGGTTGGCGATCATTTTCCCACGGTTGGTTCAAGGGTGATGGCGACCACAGATATGGTCCGGGCGGGGTATTGGGTGGTGGCCCACCGTAGGCGGGAAGCGCATCAATCGGACCGGGGCCGGTTTCCGGAAGCGGCGGTTCGCCCGAATCGAGTTCGGCGGCCTTCAAGGCTTCGAGGGCCTGTTCGACGCGCCGGTCATGCCCGTCTTCGTTCTCCCACGGAAAGCGCGGGAGGTTGGAGGTGGCGCTGGGAGTTTCAAGGCGACCCGTCGGCGTTTTGAGCGGGACGCCGTCGTGTGGACAGAAATTCAAATCAGTCGGATATCGGCGTGAACAGGTCGGACATTGCTTCATGAAAATTCCTGTAACCCGTTTGGGATGAAGGTGAAATGTCGTTTGCGTCACCCAATTTGGGCAAGTTCAGAATTCAGGTATTTTTTTAGGTTCCTTGATACGTGTGCGTCCCTGAATTCGCTTGAGCACCGGGACTTACCAAAAGACCGAACTGATTCCCATTGCGTCTCCGTGACCTCGTATTTTCCCGTCTAAACGGATCCGAAAACACAACCGGATGAATTCGCGATTCACGGTTGGCCATTCCAGTCACCCGCAATCGGGATGTCGGTGTCGGTCCCGTAGAAGTATTGGATTTCGGCGAAACCGCTGGTGTTCGAATTTCTCAGGAACCACTGGTTGCCGCGAACGATCCCGATGGTATCCACGCCGTCACCGTTCCAGTCGCCGGTCACCGGCTTGTCGCCCGCCTGTCCGTAGAAGAACTCGAAATCGGCGATGCCGGTGGTGTTGGTGTTTCGGATATAGACGAAACCGTTCGTCGGACGGAAACAACCGATGGTGTCGATGCCGTCTCCGTTCCAGTCACCCGTGATAAAAATATCGGTTGAGGTGCCATAC
>JAAFHI010000378.1 GCA_013298335.1 Actinomycetota bacterium | reverse complement strand
CCCATCCCCTATTCGATTTTCCCGTAATAATTCCGCCCTCTTTCCATTCCCCATGCCCTATCCCCCATCCCCTATTTCTCGGCAATGGGCTCCTCGGCTGGGGGAACGACGATCTCCGCCGGGCGGCGTGTCGGAGATTTCCCGCCAATGCGTCCGGCGAGCGTTTTCCAGCCCGACGAATCGGCCAGATCGTCAAATAAAGAGTAGGCCACCGGCGTGGCGATGAGCGTCAGCAGCAGCGACAGCGACTGTCCGCCGATGACGAGCACCGCGATGGAACGCCGTTCCTCCGCGCCGGGACCGGTCGCGAGCGCGAGCGGGAGCATGCCCGCGACGAGCGCGAGCGTCGTCATCAGAATCGGACGCAACCGGTCGCGATTCCCCTGAATGATCGCGTCGTAGCGGTTCATCCCCGCCCGCCGGAGGTTGTTGATGTGGTCAATCTGGAGAATCGAATTCTTTTTCACGACCCCGAACAGCACCAGTATCCCCAATGCGGAGTAGAGGTTGAGCGTGTCGTCGGTAATCCAGAGCGAAAAGAGCGCGAACGGAATCGAGAGCGGCAGACTGAGCAGAATCGTGACCGGGTGAATCGTGCTTTCGAACTGCGACGCCAGAATCATGTACATGAAGGCGATGGAAAGCAGAAACGCGAAAATGAACTCGGTAAAGGTCCGTTCGAGTTCGCGACCGCGTCCGTTGACCGTCGTCGAGTAACCGGGCGGCAGATTCATTTCCCTGACGGCGCTCCGCAGGGCTTCGAGCCGGTCAGCCAGCGCGTAGCCCGGCGCGGTCGAGGCGCGCAGCGACACCACCCGCTGCCGGTCGAGGCGGTCCACCCGCGACGGACTGGTTTCCTCTTTCAACGCCACGAGATTCTGGAGCGGAATCACCCCGCCGCGCGATGACGGCACGTACAACCGGGAAATCGTCGCCGAATCGTTCCGGTCGCCGTTCGTCAGCCGCAACTGCACGTCGTAATCCTCACCGGTGGACTCGTCCCGGAAGCGCGACACTTCCTGATCGCCGCCGACCATCACCCGCAGGCTCTCGGCGACGTCGGTCGCGTCCACGCCGAGCGTCGCCGCCCGGTCGCGGTCGATGCGGACGCGCAGTTCCGGTTTGTCGAGCTTGAGCGTCGTGTCCGGGTCGGCGATGCCGCCCATCTTGATGGCCCGCTCGCGCAGGTCCTCGGCGTATTTCGACAGCGCAATCAGTTCCGGCCCGCGCAGCACGAAGTCGATTTCGAAATTGCCGCCGCCGAGATTGAAGGAGGTCGCATTCCGGACGCTCACCCGCAGCGGCGCGTACTTCCGCATCCGCTTCCGGACTTCCTGCATCACGTCGCGCTGCGCGTAGTTCCCCTTGAACACCCCGAGCGGTCGCCCCGCCCGCAACTCGTTCCAGAACTTGGTCAGACAGATCGTCCGCTCGGCGTGAGGGGCAATCCGGACGTACATATTTCCCTGATTCACCCCGCCCAGAAACCCGCCGCCCGCCGACGACAGCACCAGCCGCACGCCCGGAACCGACGCGACATCGCGTTCGATGGCCTGGACCGCCTCGTTCATCACCGACAGGCTCGTCCCTTCGGGCGCGTTGACGTTCATCTCGAATTCGGCTTCATCCACGTTGGTCGGCGTGTATTCCTGCCGGACCTTCCCGTAAAACCACCAGCTCGACGCAATCACGCACAGACTCACGACCGCCACCACCGACCGCCAGTTCATCGCCTTCCGCAGCAGCCACGTGTAGCCGCCGTCGATGAGGGAATAAAAACCCCTTCGGGAGTCTGGGGAGTCTCGGGAGTCTCGGGAGTCTTGGGCGTCTCGGGAGTCTTGGGCGTCTCGGGGGTCAAAAGTCATTTCAAGCGAATTAGGGGATTCGGATGTCTTCGACTCCCAAGACCCACCAGACTCCCGAGACTCCCCAGACTTCTTCAAAAGTCGCGCCGACATCATCGGCGTCAGCGTGAACGACACGAGCAGCGAGACGAGAATCGACACTGCCGCCGTGATGCCGAACTGGTAGAGGAACCGACCCGACACCGACGACATGAACGACACCGGCAGGAAGATGACGACCAGCGAGAGGGTCGTCGCGAGCACCGCCAGCCCGATGTCGGCGGTCGCTTCCCGCGCCGCCTGCATCGGCGACATGTTCTTTTCCTCGATGAAGCGGAAAATGTTTTCGAGTACGACGATCGCATCGTCGATGACCACGCCGACCATCAGCACGAGCGCGAGCATGGTCACGCCGTTGAGCGTGAAGTCGAGCGCCCACATCATCCCGAAGGTCGCCACCACCGACGTCGGAATCGCGATGCCCGCGATGATCGTCGAGCGCCACGACCGCATGAAGATAAGGACGACCAGACAGGCCAGAAGGCTGCCGAGTACGAGGTGGAGCTTGATTTCGTGGAGCGCCGATTCGATGTAGATCGACTGGTCGCGGATGATTTCGAGCCTGACGTCGCCCGGAAGCTGTTTCTGGATGGCCGCGATTTCCTTTTTGGCGTTCTCGATGACGGCGACCGTATTGGCCCCGGACTGGCGGCGGATGTCGATCTGAACCGTCGGGACCCCGTTCAGGCGCGAGATGGAACGCTGTTCCTTGGTGCCGTCCTCGGCGTGGCCGATGTCGCGGATGTGGATCGGCGTCCCGTTGACGGTCGCGACCGTCAGGTCCTCGAAATCGCGCGGTTCGATGATCCGCCCGAGCGTCCGGAGGGTCAGTTCGCGCCGCCCGGCGTCCACCGCGCCACCCGGCGCGTCGGCGTTCTGCCGCTGGAGCGACTGCCGGACCTGCGTAATGGGAATCTTGTAGGCGGCGAGCCGTTCGGCGTCGATCCAGATGTTGATCGCCCGGTCGAGGCCGCCGACGATTTGGACTTCGCCGACGCCCTGCGCGCGCTCGACCTTGACCTTCACCTGCTTGTCGGCGAGTTCGGTCAGTTCGCGAATGGACCGGTCGGACGTCAGCGCGATGGAGAGGATCGGATTGCTGTCGTTGTCGAATTTCGAGACGACCGGCGGCTGGACGTCGCGCGGCAGCCGCCGGACGACCGTCGAAACGCGGTCGCGGATGTCCTGCGCGGCGGATTCGATGTCGCGGTTGAGCCGGAAGGTCGCGATGATGATCGATGTTCCCTGCCCCGACACCGACCGCAACTGCTCGATGCCGTCCACCGTGTTGACGACTTCCTCGATCGGCTGCGAAATGAGCGTTTCGACTTCTTCCGGCGACGCGCCCGGCAGCGAGGTCCGGACGCTGATGGTCGGAAGATCGACCGACGGAAAGCGGTCGACGCCCAGGTTGTAGTACCCGGCGGCCCCGATGACCATCAGCGAAAGGATGAGCATCGAGGCGAAAACCGGGCGGCGAATGCAAATTTCGGCAAGTTTCTGCATGACGTTCGGGAACGAAGACGAAGGGTTTGATGGTGAAAGCGCCAACGATACCCGTATCCCCGCCCGGACGCAAAAACCCGCTTCGGATTGGAGAGAGTTTTAATGACGCGCCGCCGGTTCCAGGTCTTCTATTTCACGGAATGCAGCGCGACGCGGTTGCCCTCGCTGTCGCGGATTTCCGCCACCCAGCCCAGGTCCCCGATGGACGTTTTCGGATAGAGCGTTTTTCCGCCGTTGTCGTTTGCCCGGATAATGACGCCGTCGATATCGTCGGTGTCGAAGTAGATCCGCGTTCCGGTCGTTGACGGCGTGTAGCTCTTGCCCTTCGCCAACGCACCGGTGATTCCGGGCCCGTCGCCCACGGCGGGAAACAACGCCATCTCGTTGCCGTCAATGGTTTGCCGTTCGAATTTGCACCCCAAAACGGCTTCATAAAACCGGATCGCCCGGTCCAGATCGCGAACCGGAATTTCGAAGTAGGTTGCTTTCATCGGCAAGCGCCCGTCCTTTTCAGTGACCCGTGTTTCCGTACCCGCCGCCACCGACGGAGTCGTCCGCTCGCCAGCGAGGTACCCCACGAGCGCCGCCGCCGCCAACACCGGGATAAAGAAGATGTGTTTCATGAACTTCCACGCATTCAAAAAAGGCTGACCAAACGCGGCAGAGTCCGTCATTTGAAAGGATGAAACCGTTCGTCCGGGAACAGTTTTGGTGCGACCGGCGTGCCACGCCCTTCCGGGTGGGGTGAGTCGCCAGATATTTCCCCGAGGCGCGACGCGCCGACACAAACATTGCCGACAACAGCCAACATCGTGCGGGAAATCGCCCATGCCGGGTGTGAATCCGTGCATGTCGCGCCGCAAAGCGTTCATGACGTGCTGGAATCGGTTCATGTGGTGATTGAAAGGGTTCATGGCGCACGGGAATCGCCGCATGTCCCGCGGGAAAGCCCGCATGGTTTGTTTGAATCACTTCATGTCACCCTGGAAAGGGTTCATGCGGTGTTTGAAACACTTCATGTCCCCCTGGAAAAGGTTCATGCGGCGTTTGAATGGCCGCATGTCGCGCGACGGAAGGATCATGTCGTGATGAAATCGATTCATGTCGCGTGTGGGTGGGCGCATGTCACGCACACGGAAACCCCGGCGGCGATATCCGATGATGTCGCCGCCGGATTTCTTTTTGGAACGGATGTCAGGGCCCATCGTCTTTTCATGTTGGGAAACCCGACGTACACTCGTACCAAAGACAACCGTAACGCCTTCTCCGGAGAACAGCCGATGCCCATCCGCCGTCTGACGTTCTGCCTTTTCGCGCTTTTCGGGATGCTTCCCGCGATTGCCTTCGCTCAATCTCCGCCGAAAGCCGAAGCGCCGCCGCCGACCGC
>JAAFHI010001070.1 GCA_013298335.1 Actinomycetota bacterium | reverse complement strand
AAGAAAGAACGAAAGGAAAAAGATATGTCCCAAATTGTTCAACCATCCCATTGGAAAATCATCCTCCGCGCGGCGCTCGTCGGGTGCCTGTGCGGGATGATGTTCGTTGGCGAGGCGAAAGCGTTTTTGGGAACGCCGACATTCGTTTTCGACATCAAGGCCGAGGCGCAACGAATCAATCTGCACGCCCAGACGATGAAGCAGTGGTCCGAGAATTTTCAGCACATGCAGAACATCATCGACCGGGCGCAGAAGACGATCAACCAGATACAGAGAACGAACAGCCTGCTCGATGTTCTGCGGCTGGTTGACGTTCAGTCAAACGAGAAGGTCGCCGAGGCTCTGAAACTGTTCGACCAGATCTGGAAATTGCAGAAAAGCGTCCGGACGCTGATTCAATCGTCGGTGGCGGCGATCCGTTCGACCGAGGACCGGCTCCGCAACGGCATCTTCAACAAGGACGCGGCGTTGCGCGATATCGAGGCGTACATCCGGGAAACGCTCGGACGGTCCTCGCAGAACGTCCTGCTCAATCGGGAAGACATGGTTTCGATGGATACCGACCTCAACCGGCTCATCGAAAGGGAAATCGAACTCGAATTCACCATTTCGGCGCTCGAAAAGGAAATCGCCGAACTGGACGCGAGTCTCGACAAACTTCAAAAGGACATGGCCGCCGCGCCGGAGAACGCCAAGGCAACGTTCAAGGAACGGATTGCCATGACCGTCAAACGGATGGACGAACTGAAAACCCGCCTTCAGTTGGCCCGCAAGGACCTTGAGGAAGTCCGCCTGTTCATCTGGAAACGCGCGCAGGAACTTCAAATCACGGTTGAAAAGGCCCACGAACTGGCCCGCAACTACATTGACCTGACCCAGACGTACCGTGATTTCGAAAACGCCCGCAATGAAGTCGCCGAGGAACTCGATCAGGAAAATTACCGCAACGCGCAGGTGGATGGCGGCGCGCCCGACGCGCTCGACGATTTCTGGACCGGCATCGGGGAAGGAGACGGCAAATGACGCAGCATCTTCTTCTTCATGTATTCGAGCCGGCGGCGAGTCCGCTGGCGGGAATGACGCGGCAGGCGATCATCGAGCTGCGCGGGCTGGTGACGGACGTGCAGACGCCGCTGTTGAGCTGGTTTTTGTATGCCAGCCAGGTGGCGGCGGCGGTCATCATCGGAATCGCGGTTTTTCAGATGGCGCAGGACGAGCAGACGCCGGGGCCGGACCGCATCGTCCGGCAGGGCGTCCGGTCGGTGTTCTGGATCGGGCTGACCTTCGCGCTTTCGGGGCTGTTGAGCTACGCGGCGGGGCTGGGGACGGCCTTTGCCCACGGCTCGACGGGCGGCACCGGGGCGTGGAACGATTCGATTCTGAATTCCTATCGAAAAAGGGCGCAGGCAGAGTTCACCGAACGCTATGAATCCGCCACAAAACGCGCGTTTCTGGTCCAGCTCGCGCCCGGCGGCGGGGTTCGCGGCGTGCCGATTTTTGTTCCGGGCGGACCGGACCACGGGACGGGCGAATTCATCGGAGTTCCGACCGGCGACCGGGTGGGGGGACTGGACCACGTCAAGGACCGGTTCAACCCGAACCAGTGGACGCCGGGGCAGGTGTTTTCGGCGCTCAACTTCGCCCGGCTGGTGCTGGAATTCGCGGACCTTTTCCTCATCATCCTGATTCCATTGGTGATGATCGCCCTCAAGCTGGCCGCGCCGTGGATGGCGGTGATGGGCATCCACCGGGGATTCGCGCAAAAGATGACCTACCCGTTTTTCTGGTCGGCGGCGGTCATCACGCTTGCGCTGCCGACGGTGATGCAGGTCGTGCGGATTTTCGTCTACAAGGCGGGAATTTTAAGTTTGAAGGCGTTTCCGGACGGTCCGATTTACACCTGGAGTCAGAATGGGGTGGTCATCCGGACGGACAACGACCCGATGTACGGCGCGGCGGTCTGCGGACTGGTGATGCTCGTCGGCGCGCTGTGCATGTTCGCGACGCCGTTTCTGGCCTACCGGCTGGCGAGCGGGCAGATTTTCGAGGCAC
>JAAFHI010000215.1 GCA_013298335.1 Actinomycetota bacterium | reverse complement strand
TGATGCCGACGCTGTAGACGTCCGATTTCCCGTCGCAGGGGTGGCCGTTGAGGCGTTCGGGCGACATGTAGACGGGCGTTCCGATGATGCCGCCGGTCTTGGTCAGCGTCTCCATGTCCTCGTTGGTTTCGCCGCCGACCAGTTTCGCGATGCCGAAATCCACCACCTTGATGATTTCGCCGTCGGGTGTCTCGTGCAGGAAAATGTTGTCCGGCTTGATGTCGCGATGGATGATCCCCGCTCCGTGGGCGGCTTCGAGGGCGTCGCAGACCTGCGCGACGATGGTGGCCGCGCGGGCGAGCGACAACCCCGGACGACGGCGGATTTCCTCGGCGAGCGAATGGCCGTCGAGCAGTTCCATCACGATGTAGGCGATGCCGTCCTGCGAAATCCCGGAATCCATGACCTTGACCGCGTTCGGGTGGTTGACGCGGCAGGTGGCGATGCCCTCGCGGCGGAAGCGTTCGACGGCGTTGGTCGAATCGTTGCCGACGGTGGGCCGGAAAACTTTCACGGCGATGGTGTTGTTGAGGAGGACGTGCGTGCCGCGAAAGACCGCGCCGAATCCGCCCGTCCCGATCTTGTAGTCGAGCCGGTACTTTCCGTCGAGGACCGTGCCGGGCAGGGCCTGGGCGAGCGCCGAGAAAATCCGGTCGGCCTGCCGGTTCGAGGCTTCGAGTTCCTCGATTTTGCGGTCGAGTTCCTTGTTCTTGAGTTCGACTTCGGTCTTGGCGGCTTCGAGCAGGGCGTTTTTCTGCTCGGTTTCCCTGAGGGCGTCGCCGAGTTCGACGGTACGCCGCGCGACGGTCCGTTCGAGTTCCTGCTTCTGGCTCTGGATGGCGGAAACGCGCAGGCGGTGCAGGCCGAACCCGCCGCCGCCGACCGCGAGCGCCGCCAGCAGCAGGAACCACCAGCGCTGCCAGAAGGGCCGGGCGATGGAAAACCGGAGGCGAACCGGCGTACTTTCGAGGCCGTCGGCGTTCACCGCCCTGGCGACGAAGGTGTAGGCCCCCGGCGGGAGGTTCTGGTAGGTGACCGCCCGAAGTTTCGAGGCCGGTTGCCAGTCGGCGTCGAAGCCTTCCAGCTTCCAGCGGTAGGTGACGCGGTTTTCCCCCGCGAGCGACACGCCGACGAAATTGAATTCGAGCGAATTGCGGCGATATCCGAACGCGGCCCCGGTCGGGAGCGCGAATTCCCTGAACTCGGTCTCGGTGGCCGGTTCGCCCGCCACCCGCGCACCGATGATCTGAAGAATGGGCGCAACCGCGGAAGGGCGATCTTCGGCGGCGACGTATTTGACCGCGCCATACTGCGTGGCGAACCAGATGTTGCCCTCGCGGTCGGTCGCCGCCCCGCGCGAGTCCGTGCCCTTGCGCGAGAAGCCTTCCGCGTCGTCGAAATGCTCGATTTTCCCGTCGCGAATCCGGTCGACGCCCTTGTTGGTCGAAATCCAGATCGTGCCCGACGGCTGTTCGAGGATATGGTTGACGACGTTGTTCGAGAGGCCGTTGGCGGTCGTGAAGGGCTGGAGGCGCGCGCCGTCCCAGCGGAAGACGCCGTCGCCCTCGGTCGCGATCCACATCGCGCCGGTGGAATCGCGAAAGGTCGGCCCGACGTTCGTGCCGACGCGGGCTTCCGGACCGGAGAGCGGGGTGAAGGTCGGTGTCCCGTCGGGGGCGACGGTCATCCGGGTGATGCCGTTGTTGGTCCCGATCCACTGCTCGCCGGTCTGGTTGCGTCCGAATTCGAAGACCACGTCTCCGCTCAAACCGCTTTTGGAATCGTAGAAAATGGAGCGTTTCCCGTCGTGGCGGAAGATGCCGCGGAGGGTCCCGACGAGAATGTCGCCCGCTTCATTCTGCGAGATGGCGAGAATCTGGGTCTGCTTGAAGTCGGTCTGGAGCGTCAGTTCGCGGGCGGTCACGGTGGCCGGGGTCAGCGCGCCGCCGGGGACGCGGGTCAGTTCGAGGACGGAAAATTCCTCGCAGGCGGCGATCATGCGTCCGTCGCGGGTGCGGTACAGGCAGCGGACGCCCTTCGCCAGCTTCGGATGGACGCCGGTCAGGTTCACGATGCGGGTGCCGATGGCCGCCGCGAGTCCCTTGTCGGTCGCGATCCAGACCGCGCCCTCGCCGTCGCTCGCCACCGCGTTGACGAGATCGCTCGGCAATCCGTCGCGGGCATCAAAGTTGACGAACCGTTCCGTCTCCAGCTTGGCGAGGCCGTTGTGCGTTCCGAACCAGACGTTACGTTCGCGGTCAACGATGACGGGGACCACCCGATCGTCGGACAACCCGTTCTTTTCCTGATAGATGCCAAGAATCGAGAGCGTCACCTCGGCGGTCGCCGGATCACCCGTCACCGTGAATTTGGCGGCCCCCTGATTGGTTGAAACCCAGAAATGACCCTGCTGGTCCTCGCCCACGACATAGAAATTGTCGGCGGGGAAGCCGTCCGACGCGCCGAAATGACGGAATTTCATGCCCGGACCGCTTCCGACGCCGCGATTCAGTCCGGCGTGTCCGGCGACCCAGAGCGCGCCTTTCGAGTCGCGAAACAGTCCGCGCACCCGCTCGGAGATCAGTCCGTCCGCCGGTCCGAAAAAGGTGGCGCGGGGATTCGCGTCGGGCGATTCGATCCGCAGAAGCTCGTTCCCGATGCCGAACCAGAGGGTCCCGTCGGGATCGCGCAGTGTCGCGGTGACGTTCTTTTTGTCGGGTGGAAGCGGGAATTTCCGCAGGGTCTGGCCGTCCCAGAGGGCGAGACCGTCAGCGGTGCCGAACCAGTAGGTGCCGCCCTTCGAACGGGTGACGGCCCCGACCGAATCGAGTCTGACGTCGGCGGTTCCGAGAACGGCGGTCAGTTTCGGCGTCGGTCCGGAAATGTCGATCCGGGTGACGCCCTGGCGGGTGCCGAAGTAGAAGACGGTGGGCGAATCCTCGAAAATCGAGAGAGTGCGGGTGTTGGTCAGCCCGTTTTCCTTCCCGAAGTTTCGGAAACCGGTCCCGTCGTAGCAGCTCAACCCGTCGATGGTCCCGATCCAGAGCCGTCCGGTGGAATCCTGAAGCAGACTGTGGACCACGTTTTGGGGCAGTCCGTCGGAGGTCGTGTAGGTTTTGAAGTTGAAATGCTGGGCGGCAGCCGGACCGTTTCCCGCCCACAATCCCGCCAGCCCGGCGAGAAACGCGCCACAAAGAAAAAAAACTGGGCGGAAGCGGAAAGCGGTCACCATGAAAGAAAGGTGTTCGGACGTTCGCGACGGCTGAACCGGTACGCGACAGCTACGTTTCGAGGCGCTTGAGGATGACCAGCGTCATGTCGTCCACCGGGGCCGCCTTGCCGACGAATTTCCCGACCGCTTCGTCAATCCGGTCGCGGATGCGCGAAGCCCCCAGCGTACGGTACTTGGCGACGATTTCGATGAGCCGGGTCATGCCGAATTCGTCGTCCTGTTCGTTGACGCTCTCGGTAATGCCGTCGCTGTAGATGATGAGGACGTCGCCCGGATTGATGCGGGCCTGGGTCGCCGTGTAGGCAAATCCCTGGGCGATGCCGACCGGGATGCCCTCGGCGTTCAGTTCGCTGGTGGTGCCGTCGGCATGAACCAGCAGCGCCGGGTTGTGGCCGGCGTTGGTGTAGTCAAACACGCCGGTCGTCGGATCGAGTTCGGCGCAGAACAGGGTGAGAAACTTGTTCTCCGGGGAATTTTCGACGATGTAGGAATTCACTTCCGAGACAATTTCCTCAACCGGGCTGCCGGTCTGCGACTGGGCGCGCATCGCCGCGTGAAGGCTCGACATCATCAGCGCCGCGCCGGTCCCTTTTCCCGACACGTCGCCGAGGGCGACGATCAGCTTGCCGTTCCGGCGTGGAATGAAGTCGTAGTAGTCGCCGCCGATTTCCCGGCAGGGAAAGCTGATGCCGATCAACTCGAAGCCTTCGATACGCGGCAGCCGGGTCGGGTGGAGGCTCAACTGGATTTCGCTCGCCACCTTGAGTTCTTCGTCGAGTCGGCGTTTTTCAAGCTGGGCTTCGAGCAGGCGCGAATTCACGATCTTGATCGCCGCGACCCGCGCGATGGTGGTCAGCACGCCGAGGTCTTCCTGGCTGAAACGATTGGTGGCAAAGAGGTTGTCCACGTAGATCATGCCGAGCACGGCGTCGTTGGTGGACAGCGGCACGGCCATGATCGAGCGGATGTTGCCGAGGTGAATCGAATGGCTCGCGGCGAAACGCGGGTCCTGCTGCGCGTCCGACGTCAGGACCGACGCGCCTTCGCCGATGACCTTGTCGCAGATCGAACGGCTCAGTTTGACCTCTTCGTCGGGGTCGCTCGAACTGGCGTGGCGGTTCGACTTGAGGATCAGCTCCTTGTCGGTGTCGGTCAGAAAAAGGTAGCCGCGTTCGGCCTTGACGGCGTCGAACACGAGCCCGAGCACCGCGTTGAGGGTTTCGTCGAGCGTCTGTTCGACGAGCAGGGTTTCGACCACCTTGCTGACGACGGCCAGCAGGTCGCGCTGTTTTCCGACGCCGACGGGCGAGAGCAGCCCGGTTTTCCCGCTTTCGGTCTGCTGGTCACGGGCGGCGATTTCGGTAAAGACCGACAGCAGGTTTTCATGCGAATCGGCGGAGCGGGCGCGTCCGACGATGGTGACTTCGGCCTGCGAGGCGATGTCGATGTCGGAAATCTTGAAACTGGCGCTCGCCGTGCTCAGAACCCCGTCGGTAAACTGGATTTCGGTCTCGCCGATGCGGACGATGTCGCCCGGACGCAGCGGCGCGCTGCCGGTGAAGCGTTCGCCGTTGTGGTACGTCCCGTTGGCGCTGCCGTTGTCGACGACGAAAAAGGCGTCCTTTTCACGGCGGATTTCGGCGTGAAGCCGGGAGGCGAACGGATCGTTGATGCAGATGTCGTTGCGCGAGGAGCGTCCGATGGTGACGCGGATTTTCTCGAGGGCGAATTCGAAGTTCGCTCCCGACGGCGGCGTGATGAGGAGAACTGGCGTCGTTTCTTTACGCGGTATCATTGATTCGAATCAGGTGAACACGACGAGCGTCCGGGCGATTTTGTCGTGCCACCCCTGTTGTTTGCGGTCCCAAATCATCCACAAAAATCCGAGTCCCGCCCCGAACAGCGAAAGGGGATACCCCAGTGCGTGCCGTTTGAGGACGGTGAGCGCCGTGATTTCACGGTAGTCGGCGCGAACGATGCGAATGCCGACGAGCCACTTGCCGAGCGATTGCCCTCCAAAGGTCGGCGCAATGAGGAGGTTCGCACCGGCCAGCAGGGGAAGTCCGAGAATTCCGACCAGTTTGAGAAAAGGCTGAAAGAACGGTGACAGGCCGGAGAGTGCCACGCCGAGCGCCATCCAGACGGTCAGCCAGAGCACGCAGGCGGAAAAATCAATCATCTGGGCCGTCAGGCGGAGTCCGACCCCGGCCTGTCGGTAGGGGCCGATGAGGGCATTGGTCGGAGAACCCACGAGATAGTCGGATACGTTCGGCCCCGGCGCGATCGACGCAACCGGCGCGGCGGCGGCTTCGCCGATTCCCGGTGATTCCGGTTTGGCGACCAGGACTTTCAACTGGGTGCCGCAATTGCGGCAAAACTTTCCCGGACGGTCGAGCATCCGGCGACACTGCGGACAATGGAGCATGGCTTTGGACGATCCCGGAAGGATTGACGGGGATTCGCCGAGCGCCGCCTGAAGGCCGCGCGGTCCGGTTATCCCATGGAGAACCGGATGCGCGTTTCGCCGAGCTTCAATTCATCGCCGTCCTGAAGCGGATGCGGCTGTTTCGGAAAAAGTTTGATTGAACCGTTGACGTAGGTGCCGTTGACACTCGACAGGTCCTCGACCAGAAACCGCGACCCTTCACGGAAAATCCGGGCGTGCCGCCGTGAAACCTTGGTTTCCGGGTCGTGCATCGTCAGATCGACTTCCGGAAAAACGCCGGTGTGCGGATCGTTGCGACCGAGCAGATTGGTGTCTTTTTCGAGCACCAGCGACACCGCCTGCATGCCGTTGGTGTCGAGAATCGCCAGTTTCGCCACCTGCCGGGAATTGCGGCCCGCCGAGGGCTGCGCCGCGCCGCAGTGCGGGCAGAAGGAGTCGTCGGTGGCAATCTGGCCGCCGCAACTGCCGCAGAAGACCACATCCTTGCCGCCCGCCGGGATCCCGGGAATCGACATGGGCGGGTTGTCGAGGTTGTGGATGTGTTCCTGAAGCGCCTTCTTCATGTCCGCCGCCGAGGCAAACCGTTTTTCGGGCTTGTGCTCGACCGATTTGGCGATGATGGCGTCCATTTCCGGCGTCAGCGCCGGGTTGATCTG
>JAAFHI010000956.1 GCA_013298335.1 Actinomycetota bacterium | reverse complement strand
ATTCGCGGAAGCGGCGCAACATTTCATCATCGTACTCAACCAAAGGCCGGACGTACCCGCGACGTACTTCTTTCTCGGCGTCTGCTTCGACAAGCTTGGCGATTTCCCGCAGGCGTTGAAGGCATACGAGGCGTTTCTGGCCATCGCGAAACCCGAGCAGAACCAGCTCGAAATTGACAAAGTCAACCTTCGGCTGCCCAGCCTGAAACGTCAGGCGGCCCAGTCGAAGCCGAAGAAGCGCTCCTGAACCGTTCGATTTTTTGATTTTCGATTGAAGATTTTCGATTTGCCCAGACGGATTGAACCGGGGCTCGAAAACGATACCCCTTTATATTTTTTTCCCAAAACAATCGAAAATCTTCAATCAGAAATCGAAAATTCTTCTTTCTTCTTTTCCGTTCATTCATCGCCACACGTCATCATTCAACACGCTTCCCAGGGAGGTGACGGCTATGCGGAACAGTCTATCGGTGAAACGGTTTGGAAGTCGGGTCCGGCTGATTGCGGGCCTGATGTTTTGTTTTGGTCTGGCTGGCGTTTCAGCCGCCGCCGCCACCGACCCGGCGGTGACCGGGCAACCCGAGGTACCGCTGGCGCTCTCGGAGCCCGAAAAGCAGAGCATTACCAGGGAAAACAATCCCAA
Source organism: Actinomycetota bacterium (assembly GCA_013298335.1). Lineage (GTDB taxonomy): Bacteria > Acidobacteriota > Blastocatellia > Chloracidobacteriales > Chloracidobacteriaceae > JAAFHI01. Next base: position 1,662 of record JAAFHI010000956.1, on the reverse strand, counting down.
GGATCGCGTCGAAGTCTGCATGCGGGTCTGCTCGGCCCGTCTGACGCAGGTGGTCGAGGCGGTCAGGCACGAGAATTACGACGGCGCGGCCCAGATGCTGAACGTCTATGATTCCCTGCTCTGCTACACCAACACCTTCGCGACCAAAACCGAGGTCAAGTCGAAAAAGCGCGACCACCTCTACCGCATCATCGAAACCGGACTGCGCCGCCAGACGCCGTTTCTCGAATGGGTCAGCCGCGAAATGCCCGAGTGTCATGAACACTGCGCGAAAACGGCGCTCAACCGGGCCCGCGAAATTCGTCGGGCCGCCCTGAACTCGGTGTTCGGGGGCGAATTCCTGAAGGAAGAAACGCCCGCCCTCGGTGCCGCCGTCCCTCGTCAAAATCAGGAACAATGAGACGACTTCTCCTTCTTTTCGCCGTGGCGCTGTCCCTGGCGTTCGCCCCCGCGAACGGCTTCGGGCAGGGTCGCGGCGACGCACTGACCGAGCAGGAAGGCAACCGGGTTCGGGAAGCCCAGGATATCGACTGGCGGGTCGAGGTTTTTCTGAAGATCGCCGACCGTCGGCTCGACGCCGCCGCCGGGCAGGTTCCGAAGCTATCAGCCAAAGACGAGGAAAAGTGGGGGCCGAGCCCTTCCGGCACGCCGGAGGAAATGCTGCGCGCCTACATCCGCGTCATCGACGAACTTGAATCCAAGATCGACGACGCCTACGAACGAAACCCAGGCAATCCGAAGATGAAGAAGGCGATGGAAAAGCTGCGCAAGGGCGCGGAAGACAACCTCGCCCGGCTCAAGCAACTTGGACTGACGCTCTCGGCGAGGGGCGAGCAGGCCGCGCTCGAATCCGCCTACGAGATCACGCGCCACGCGCAAGACGGCGCAACCGACTATCTGGCACGTGAAAGCCGAAATCAAACTGAATGAGCACCGTCCCCGACCGCAAGCACATCGTCGTGATCGGCGCCGGTTTCGGCGGCCTTTCGTTCTGCCGCCGCTTCGATTCGACCAACGCCAAGGTCACCGTCATCGACCGTCAGAATTACCATCTCTTCCAGCCGCTTCTGTATCAAGTCGCGACCGCCGACCTATCACCCGCCGACATCGCGGAGCCGATTCGTACGATTCTCGACTCGCAGCCGAACACGACCGTCCTGATGGACGAGGTCAAGTATTTCGACCTCTCGACCAAGCGCGTTTTCTGTAAACGGCAGGCGTTCACCTTCGACTATCTGGTGGTCGCGGTCGGCGCGCGGACCGGGTATTTCGGAAACAATGAGTGGGGGGATCACGCGCCGGGCCTCAAGTCGATCGAGGACGCGCTCAACATCCGCAACCGCGTTCTGAGCGCGCTTGAAGAAGCCGAATCCTCCGACGACCCGGTCCGTATCAAGCGACTGATGACGGTGGTCATCGTCGGCGGCGGGCCGACCGGGGTTGAACTGGCTGGGGCGCTCGGCGAACTCACCCACCGCCTGCTGAAAAAGAATTTCCGCAACATCGACACCGAAAAGGTCCGGGTGGTGCTGATTCAGGGGGGCGACCGCCTGCTTCCGCCCTACGATCCGAAACTTTCCGAGTACGCCAAAATGAAACTCGAAAAAATCGGCGTCGAAGTCCGCACCTCCGCCAAGGTCAAGCGGGTCGGCAAGAAAGTGG
>JAAFHI010000736.1 GCA_013298335.1 Actinomycetota bacterium | reverse complement strand
ACCTTCAGATCAGCAATCCCATCCAGCAGGGAAACAGCGGCGGCCCGCTTTTCAACCCGCGCGGCGAAGTGGTCGGCATCGTTTCATCGGGGCTGAACGCGGCGTTTTTGTACGACAAGATGGGCGTGCTTCCCCAGAACATGAACTTCGCGGTCAAGGTGAACTTCCTGCACCAGTTGCTGGAAGGCACGGCCTACGCCGAGGAAATGAAAGCCCGCGTCGGGGAACTCAAGGGCGTCGATCTGGAAGACCAGCTCGAACGGGTTCAGCCGTTTATGACCCAGATCAAGGCATACGACGGAGAGTCTTGAGAGTCTGGGGAGTCTTGAGAGTCTTGAGAGTCTTGAGAGTCTTGAGAGTCTGGGGAGTCGGACAAATTGATATTTGTGGACTCCCAAGACTCTCAAGACGCCCGAGACTCCCAAGACTTCTTTATTGGTAGACGTGCTGTTTGAGGATTTCCACGAAGCTGTCGGAATCGTGGGGATTGCCGAGGGCCCGGAACTTCCAGCCGCCGTCGCGCCGATAGACTTCCGCGAACACGAGTGACCGCTTGTTGGTGAAGGTGGCGTCGCCGGAAAGGCTGAACCGCGCCATTTCCTGTCCGCGGGCATCGACCGCCCGAATAAAGGCGTTCTCGATCATCCCGAAGTGCTGCCCCTTCTTCGCGGCTTCGTAAATCGTCACCAGAAAAAGAATCTTGTGGTACTGCGGCGCAAGGGCGTCGAGGTTGACGATGATCTGCTCGTCGTCGCCGTCGCCCGCGCCGGTGCGGTTGTCGCCGGTCAGCCAGATATTGCGTGACGGGTGGACGAGGTTGTTGAAGAAAATGACGTCGCTGCCGACGAGCCGTTCGCCGAGGTTGACGACCTTGTCATTCTGGTCGAGCAGGAACGCGATGGCGTCGAGATCGTAATCGTCGTCCGCCTTGGCACCGAAACCGAGAAATCCGCCCTTTTTGCGAACGTCCCAGCCAAGGCCGATGATGACCCGCGACAGGTCATACTGGCTTTTTTCGAGGTTGATCGTCTGACCCTTCTGAAGGTTGATGGCCATAAGTTCTCCTTTCGAATTCCGATCGTTGAATCAAGCGTTGGTAAATCCGAAATCGTGAATGTGGGAATGAATACACCGATTTATGCCTGAAAGTACATGTCCCGGTTAACCGTGCGTGGTAGAGTGGCGCGATTTTCGAGAACACATTCCGTGAGGCTGCCCGATGCAATTTCTGCAACAACTGTCCGTCGCGCTCGGTCCGCGCTGGATTGAATATGTGGTTTTCGCCGCCCTGGTCGTCATTTTTCTCATCATTGACATCAAATCGGGAAGCGACAAACCGGTTCCAATCCTGAAAGCCGCCATCTGGTCTGTCATCTGGATTTCCGTCTCGCTGGGGTTCGCCTGTTATATCTATTGGCAGGAGGACTACGAAAAGGCTTTTCTCTTCGTGACCGCCTATTCGCTCGAAAAGACGCTCGCGGTCGATAACCTGTTCGTCTTCATCGCGATTTTCGGCAGTTTCAACGTTCCGGAGAAATATCACCACCGGATTCTTCACTGGGGCATCATCGGCGCGCTCTTTTTCAGGGCGCTGTTCATCGGACTCGGCGCCGGATTGCTCTATGGCGCGGGCGCGGCGGGTGAATACAACCTGTTCGGGGTGAAATTCAAGCTGACGCAGATCGTGTTCTTCATTTTCGGCGTCGTCATTCTCTGGTCGGTCTACGGATTGTTCAACGCCGTGCGTGGCGCAGGCGACGATGACGACGAGGAAGTGGATTACACCAACCACTGGGGCGTCAGCATCATCAAGAAATTGCTGCCCGGACGGGTCGCGGTCAAACTCGACGGCCACAACTTCTTCACCGGCATCAAGACCGACAAGGGAATCAAATGGGGCGTCACGCCGCTCTTTCTCTGCCTGATCGTGATTGAAATATCCGACATTCTCTTCGCGTTCGACAGCGTGCCGGCCATTTTCGCGGTCACGCAGGAAACGTTTCTGGTCTACACGAGCAACATCTTCGCCGTCCTCGGCCTGCGCTCGATGTACTTCCTGCTCACCGCCGCCAAGCGTTCGCTGGTCCATCTCGAAAAGGCCGTTTTCGTCATTCTCGGCTTCATCGGGCTGAAAATGATGGGTCTCGCCTTCAATGTGCTGCACGTTCCGGCGGCGGTTAGCCTCGGCGTCGTGCTCGGACTGCTCGCCATCGGCATCCTGGCCTCGTTCATCTGGCCGGGCGAGCCGGAAGAAGCAAAAGAATAGAGTCTCGGAGTCTGGGAGTCTTGGCGTCTGGGAGTCAAATCGGCTTGAACGCTGGTTTGACTCTTTGACGTTCATGGAAAGGCTGGTTGGCCCGTTCCGACCCGGCCCCACCGAAAACGCCTGGAATTGAAGGAAAACATGTCCGCTGTCGTTGTGAGTCCCTATTCCGCCGGGTGGCCGGTGCTTTTTCAGGCCATTCGCGAGGAATTGCTCTCGATTTTTGAACCGGTTCCGGTTGCCGTCGAGCATATCGGCAGCACGTCGGTTCCGGGACTGGCGGCGAAACCCGTCATTGACGTTCTGCTCGGCGCGAACACGCTCGCCGATATCGAGGCAAAAATCGGGGCGTTGGATGGAGCGGGATTTTTGTATGTGCCGAAATACGAGCGTGAAATTCCCTTGCGGCGGTATTTCGTCAAATCGCCACCCTCGTCGCTCCGCGTCCACCTGCACGGGGTCGAGCAGGGCGGTCAGATTTGGCGCGACCACCTGACCTTCCGGAACGCCCTTCGCAACGATTCCGACCTGCGTGACCAGTACCAATCCCTAAAACTGCGCCTTGCGACGGAATTCGCCGACAATAAATCGGCCTATACCGACGCCAAGGGACCGTTCATCCAGTCGGTACTGGCGTCTGACGGTGGGTAACCACTCCACAAAACGGGCGAAAAACATCCATTTCCCATAGCCTCGCCAAAGCGCTCCGGCTATGGGCTATCCTCTTGGGGAACA
>JAAFHI010000817.1 GCA_013298335.1 Actinomycetota bacterium | reverse complement strand
TCCGTCGGTCGGGAGGCGTCCAGGTCAGGGCGGCCACCGTCTGATCGAAAATTCCGGCGGCTTCCTCGGCGGTTTGACAGTGCCGCAGCGGCTCGGCCAACGCCCCGACAAAACCCGGCGCAATCATCTGGGCGTCCTCGACCAAATCCCGAAGAACCGCCGGTGACGTTCCGAAAAGCGCGTGGAAAACTCCGGGTTGAAACCGGATGCCCCAATAGCACCCGCCCGGATGAACCGGCGGATTGAGAGCTTCAAGCCGCGGCCCGACGAAGGCGAATTTTTCAAAATACGGACTTCGGATATAGGCAAACGACACCAACCCGTCCGGTATCACCCGGTGATCGAAGGGCATGGCCGCATCCGCCGGAATCATGAAGGTCCAGTAGGTATTCACGATTCCGGCCAGTTCCGGCGCGGGTTCGAATTCCTCGTACACCATAACGATTCAATCAGGTCGGTCGGTTTTGGAAAGGAAGTGCCCGCGTATTCTACCCATTCAAATTCAAAAGAAGAACAAAACGCCGGGAACCGTTTCCCCGGTCGCCGCGTCAGTCGCCTTCGAAACGACGAATCCATCGTTCCGAAACGTGAATTCTTCATTCGAAAATCGAATTGAACGCGGAGGTTCCTATGAAATCCTTCACTCGCGGCCTATTGCTGCTTGTCCTTGTGCTGACGTGCGCGACCGCCGTCACCGTTCGCTTCCAGACCGGGACTGGAACGGTTCAGGCCGCGGGCCCGGCCATTCAGAATCCCGGTGAACTGGCCGGATATAACGCAAAGGGCGAGCCGAAGGGCTTCTGCCCCCTCAAACACACCGATGTCAAAGCCGACATCACCGGCTTTCTGTCGCGGGTCACCGTCACCCAGGAATTCGAAAATCCTTTTACCGAAGCGGTTGAAGCGGTCTACACCTTCCCGCTGCCCCAAAACGCCGCCGTGGACGACATGACCATGATCGTCGGCGACCGCACCATCAAGGGCCTCATCAAGCGGCGCGCGGAAGCCAGGGAAATCTACGAAGCCGCCAAAAGCCAGGGGAAAACGGCGGCCCTGCTCGATCAGGAACGCCCGAACATCTTCACGCAGTCGGTCGCGAATCTGACGCCCGGCGCAAAGGTCACGGTCAAAATCAGCTACGTCGAAACGCTGAAATACGACGAGGGGACGTATGAATTCGTCTTCCCGATGGTCGTCGGACCGCGCTACATCCCCGGCCAGCCGACCGGAAAACAGGCGGGCGGCACGGCCCCCGACACGACGCAGGTTCCCGACGCCTCGCGCATCACGCCCCCGCTCGCTCCGGCGGGTGTCCGCGCGGGACACGACATTTCGCTCACCCTCAACCTCGACGCGGGCGTGCCGATCGATTCGATGAAAAGCGTCAACCACCAGATCGAATCCGACCGGTTGAGCACCAATTCGGCGCGGGTCACGCTTCAATCCGCGAATGAGATTCCGAACAAGGATTTCGTCCTGAAATACGACGTGGCCGGAAAGAAAATCGAGGACGGCCTCTTCATCCATCGCGGCGAAAAGGGCGGCTACTTCTCGCTCATGCTGCAACCGCCCGACCGGGTCATGCCCCGCGACGTGACGCCCAAGGAACTCGTGTTTGTCATTGATACGTCCGGCTCGATGATGGGCTTCCCGCTCGACAAGGCGAAGGAATGCATGAAGCTCGCGATGGACGGCATGTATGAATACGACACGTTCAACCTGATTACCTTTTCCGGCGACACGCACCTGCTGTTCCCGGCCCCGGTCCCCGCTACCCCGAACAATCTCAGGAAAGCACAGGCGTTTCTCGACGGCCAGCGCGGCGGCGGCGGCACGGAGATGATGGCGGCCATTCGCGCCGCCCTCGAACCGTCCGACAAACAGGACCACATCCGGATCGTCTGCTTCATGACCGATGGCTATGTCGGGAACGACTTCGAAATCATCGGCGAAATCCAGAAGCACCCCAACGCCCGCGTGTTTTCGTTCGGCGTGGGCAGTTCCACCAATCGTTTCCTGCTCGACGCGATGGCGCGCGAAGGCCGCGGCGAAGTCGAATACCTCGCGCTCGATGAAGACGGCTCGGCGGCAGCGAAACGATTGCACGAACGCATCCGCAATCCGCTTTTGACCGATATTTCGCTCGATTTCGGAAACCTGCCGGTCGCCGACGTCTATCCGAAGCGCATCGAGGACCTGTTTTCGGCCAAGCCGGTCATCGTCACCGGACGTTTCACCGGCGCGGCGAAAGGGACAATCAAGCTTCGCGGACGGATGCTGGGCAAGCCCTATGAACGCGAGATTCCCATCACGCTTCCCGAAAGCGAACCCGGTCACGACGTGCTCGGCGGCCTGTGGGCGAGAACCCGCATCGCCGACCTCATGGCCCAGGATTACCCCGGCCTCCAGCGCGGCGTGATGAAGCCCGAACTTCAGGAGACGATCACCCAGATCGGTCTTGAATATCGGCTGATGACGCAATTCACGTCGTTTGTCGCGGTCGAGGAAACCGTCGTCAATGAAGGCGGAACCCAGCGGACGATTCAGGTTCCGGTCGAATTGCCGGAAGGCGTGAGCCGCGAGGGCGTCACCGGCTCGGATGAAGAATCCGACGGACGTTTAACGAATAGAATGTTTCGAAAGAGTCCGGTGTCCCGGTCCACCGGCACCGTTTCCGGCGGCAAGATGAAGCGGATCCA
>JAAFHI010000292.1 GCA_013298335.1 Actinomycetota bacterium | reverse complement strand
GGGAGAATTGAATGCCCCTGGGGATTCTGCCGGGAATGGACAAAAAGAGGGTTTTAAAGGATAAACTCCGCTCCGGTTCCTGCTTTCTCCATTCTGACGACTGGCCGCTGGCTACTGACCACTATGAAATGCGTTGAAATCTGCAACTCGTTCGGCATCGAGAATCTGGCCGTTGTGGAACGTCCCGACCCGACGCCGGGGCACGGCGAGGCGCTCGTGCGCGTCCGCGCGACCTCGCTCAACTTCCGCGATCTGATGACCGTGACCGGAATGTACAACCCGAAGCAGCCGCTACCGCTGATTCCGCTTTCCGACGGCGTCGGCGAAGTGGTTGCCGTGGGCGACGGCGTGACCCGCGTGAAGGTCGGTGACCGGGTCGCGGGCATTTTCGCGCAGGGATGGTCGGCGGGCGATCCGGCAGCCGAAAAGGTCCGCGCGACGACGCTCGGCGGGCCGCTCGACGGGATGCTCACCGAACTGCGGTCGCTCTCCGCCGAAGGGCTGGTGAAAGTTCCCTCGTACCTGACCGACGAGGAAGCGGCGACCCTGCCCTGCGCCGCCGTGACCGCGTGGAGCGCGCTCATCGAGCAGGGAAATCTGAAGCCGGGCGATTCGGTACTGGTGCAGGGAACGGGCGGCGTCTCGGTTTTTGCCATTCAGTTCGCGAAAGCCGCCGGCGCGCGGGTCATCGTCACGTCGAGCAGCGATGAAAAACTCGAACGCGCCCAGGCGCTCGGCGCGGACGCCCTCATCAACTACAACGCCGTGCCCGACTGGGACAAAAAAGTCCGCGAACTGACCGCCGGGCGCGGCGTCGATCATGTCGTCGAGGTCGGCGGCGCGGGAACGCTCTCGAAGGCCATCCGGTCGGTCCGGTTCGGCGGCCACATCAGTATCATCGGGATTCTGTCGGGCAAATCGGGCGATTTCGACCTGATTCCGGTGCTGATGCAGAACATCCGGCTGCAAGGCGTCATCGTCGGCTCGCGCGAAATGTTCGAACGGATGAACCGGACGCTGGAACTGCACCACATCCGCCCCGTCGTGGACGAAGTGTTTCCAATCGAGGAATCCCAGCGCGCCTTCGGTCTGATGGCGAAGGGCGGGCACTTCGGGAAGATTGTCGTGAAGGTTTGACGCGACCCAAGAAGATAGCCCACTGCCGGAGCGCTTTGGCGAGGCTGTGGGAAAGAAGTAAGTGGTGAACGCATTCTTTTCCCATAGCCTCCCTTCGGTCCGGCTATGAGTTAATTTCTTCATCAATCGCAGAGAAAAGAAAAGCCGGGAGAGAACACCGCCATGTTCTCTCCCGGTTCTTGTTTTTCAGTGACCTATTTCTCGGCTTTTTCGACCTTGCCCGGCGTCCGTTTGGTCAGTTCACCCGTCACCGTCGCGCCGCGCGTCTTGAACTTTACCCGGACTGGAATCCGGGCCGCGTCTTCCGAAATCCAGAGAAAAAACGAGCCGGGGTTGCGGACGAATTTCCCCTCGTAGGCCTTGATGTCGAGTTTGCGCGCCTTGAACTTCCCGGCGTCGGTCTTGATGGTTTCAACGTCCTGCGTGACGACGACGTTGATGTCGTACATCTTGCCGTCGTCGTTCACGACCAGCGGAATCGTCGTGCCGGGCGTCAGCGGCTGGGTGCGCAAAACGTACCAGCAGGTGAGCAGGTTCGAGGCCCAGCCGCGTCCGTCAACGGTTTGGGCAACCGGTTTCGGCGGTGTGACCATGAGATCCGTGTCGGTGAGATTGAGTTTCGCCGCCGGGCGGTCGAAAAGAATGTACTGCTGTTTGTGCTTCTTCCCGTCGATGACGTCTTTCTGGGAATAGAGGAGGCCGAGGTCGCGCGCGTCGGCGATGGAGAGATATTCGTTCTTCAGTTTGACGCCGAAAAGCGACACGAGCAGGCCCTTCGACTGCGCGGCGGCCTGAAAGGCGAGCCGGGGCGCGTCTTCCGGGAGTTTGGCTTCGGGGGCGAACGTCCGGGCCCGTTTTTCGGCGTCGGCGGTCGAGGTGACCGAGATTTCCAGTTCGCCGAGTTTCCCGGACAGCGGAAACCGCGAAAAGCTGAATTCGTAGGCGAGTTTTTCACCGACCGAGAAGGGATAGGGCGCGGCGACCGGGAACGGCGGCGCGACTTTCGGCTCCGGCTGCGGCGCGGCCTGCTGGGCGAGCGTCGAAACCCCGATGAAGATCGCGAGCAGCCCGGCCCAGAGACATTTTCGATTAAAGATTTTCGATTGAAGACCTTCGACTGAAGATTGTTGATTGAAGATTTTCGATTTCGGATCCGGAGCGGCTGGGAGGGGGGCCCGGTGGGATGATGCAAAGCGGGAGAATCGAAAATCTTCAATCTTCAATCGAAACTTCATGGTGTGGGAATCCTTGCGCGAAGAGAGTCTTGAATGGATGCAACCGGTTCGAGGTCCAAATATGCCATGACCAGTCGTCTTGTCTGGAGCGTATCGAGCGCGAGCAGGCTCTCGGCGGAAATCCGTCGGAGATATCCGATCCGGGACGCCAGCCCGCGCATTGCGAGTACTTCAACGCCGGAATCGTCGCCAAGTTTCGCTAATGCGCGCGCGGCGTGAATGTCGAGGTCGCCTTCCGTATGTGCCAGGCACTGGATGAGTTCTTCCCGGACCTCGTTGCACCCGATCAGACCGAAGGCAATGCTGATGTAGCGGCGCAGTCCGTCGCTGAGGTGCTCCGGCTTGATTTGCTGGAGGGGGAGCAGGCTCGCCGGGTCGCCGATTTCGCCGAGCGCGAAAATGACCTCCGCCCGCGACAGCGAGAGGCGCTCCTCGTTGTGCAGCAGTTCTTCAAGCGGTTCCCGGACGGACCGGTCGCCGAGCAGGGCGAGCGAAAAGGCGCACATTTCGTGAATCTGGTCGTTGAGCTGGCCGAAATCGTCGCCGAGCCGCAGCGAACGGGCGAGCCGGAGCGGCGCGATGCCTTCCGGGCGACCGAGGCGACCGAGCGCCACCGCGCAGGCAAAACGGATGCCGGGCCGCCAGTCTTCAAGCATCTGCGTCAGAATCGGAATCGCCCGCGCGTCGCCCATGTCGCCCAGCGCGAATGCCGCGTCCTCGCGCAGGTTGGCGTATTTTTCGGTCAGTCGCTGATCGAGCAGGGTCTCCCCGAGTTTCTCCAGAATCCGCTGGTCGCCGTATTCGCCAAGCGCCACCGCAATCTCGCCCCGCAGATGAACCGGCAGTTCCGGCGCGTCGGTGAGCGCCAGCAGGCGGTCGGATGCCTCGGCGCGGTCGGTTTCCTCGTTCGCTTCGTCGCGCAGCCGGGCCAGCGCGTCGCTCACATTTTTGGCCAGTGCTTCATCGAGCAGGTTCTGGTCCTGGGCATAATCGCCGAGTTTGCTTTTATGCGGGCAGGTGGTAACGAACGGGCAGGCATAGCAGGTCTGGAACATGGCCAGCGCGGGACACAAGCCACGCGCTTCGGTCATCAGGGCGGACGCAGGACCCATCAGGGAAGGCATATCGGGAACCTCGGGGGGGTGTTCGGAGAATTTGAGCGGGAGCGGTCAGAGAAAGAAAAAATGACCGACCTTCTCCAACGTACATCCCGAACCGGGAATTGTGTACGGTCTTTCCTGCGTCTTTTTCCCGTGGTACGGAAAAAACCGGTCGTCTGAAGGTTTTTCCTCAAACGACCGGCCAGATTTTGACGAAATTCGGGAAATCAGTCCTTGCTCGGCGATTTTCCGCCGCCGCCCTTGCTCGGGGCCTGCGGCGCGGGCGCGGGTCTGGACGGCGCCTGCGGGGCCGGGGCGGGCTTGCTCGCGGCGGGCGGCGAACCGCCCGAGTTGCGTCCGCCGCCCTGCGCGCCGGATGAACCGCCCGGATTGCGCGGCGGGGGCGGCGGGGGATTGTAGGTCGTTCCCGACGGTTTCGCGGGCGACGAGCCACCGGTGTTGCGTCCGCCACCCTGCGCGCCGGATGAACCGCCGCTGGAGCCGCCCGAACCGGAGCCTCCCGTATTGCGCGGCGGCGGCGTGTAGCTCGGGACCGTTCCCGGCGCCTTGTCGCGGGCGCGCGGGGCGCTGTAATTCGGGTTGTAATTCGGCTGACTTCCGCCGGACGACTGGTTTGGCGACGGCTTGGACGGGTAAACCGGACCGTTGTTGTATCCGCCGGGCTGGGCCGGCAGCGTGACCGGCTGGCGCGGCTTGGCCGGCGCCTGGTACGTCGGCGAAGAACCGCCGGACCCATACTGCCGGTTGGGATAGGCGTAGCCGCTGAACGACGGGCGGTAGCGCGACCACGGCAACCGGTAGCAGGACGAGTAGTTGCGGCCATAGGGCGACGACCAGTCGTCATAAAACGGATAGAACGTGTAGGACCCGAAGGCGGCGTTGAAGATCCAGAGGCCGAAGTTCGGGGCGTAGCCGAAGCCGTTGCCGTTGTATTGGCGGTAGCCCGAAACCAGTTGCTGCGCGTCGTCGTCGTCCAACTGCGCGTTGGCCGCGCTGAGACGTTCGGCGCGATCCGCGCTCCAGTCGTCGAAGGAATCGCGGTCATTCTTGGCGAGATCGCCGTACCCGATGCCGTTGGCGTCCAGATAGACCCGCTTGCGACCCTTGACCAGCGTGTGATTTTGGTCGGCGAGTTCGATCTGGCCCTTCCGGATGCGGATTTCGGTCACGCCGTTTGGCGAAACCTGGACGCGATAGATGCCCGCTTTCAAAACGTAGAAATCGCCGCCGGGCGTTGAAACCTTGAAGACCAGTTCCGTGCCGTCGGTGCCGGTGACTTCGAAGATGACCGCGCCCTCGCGGACGGTTACATGGAGGCGGTCGAGCTGGGCATCGGTCATTTCGACTTCCGCGTCATTGGCGAGCCGAAGGTACGAACCGGGATTGAGCAGGATTTCGGCCCGGGCATAGCCGGTGGTGCGGAGGCTGTCGCCGCTGTGGAGTCGTTGACGGGACGTGAGCATTTCCCACTCGTCGTCTTCCTCGCGGCGGATTTCGGTGCCTTCCTCGGCGAGATTGATGGTCCCCGCCCGCGCGGAAATCACGTAGGGATCGGAAAAATCGTCCGACTGCTGCTGCGCCGAGGCGCGGACCCCGAAACCGAGTCCGATCGCGATGGTCAGCGCCAGCGCGATCGCCCTGAAGTTGTACTTCTGCATAAGTGCCTCCTCCATCGCGGAAATGCCGCGAAGATGACCTGTCACATTGGGCGATGCGACTGGAAAGACCCACGTTGCTTGAATCCGGACCGCGCGCACCCTGCGCGCATTCAGTCCTTGCTTGGTGATTTTCCCGGATTTGGAGACGCCGGGGCCGGTTTGGCGGGTGCCTGAGGCGGCGGTGATGGCTGTTGCGGTTGAACGGGCGCGGGTTTCGCATCATAAGACGGGGCAGGTGCCGGGGCGGGATTCTGGCCCCCCGTATTGTATCCGCCGCCGTTGGCGCCGCCGGGATTTCCACTTGGTGAACCGCCGTTCGATCCGCCGGAAACG
>JAAFHI010000329.1 GCA_013298335.1 Actinomycetota bacterium | reverse complement strand
TTTCATTTTCTGGAGTTCTTCATACTCCTTGCGTTGTTGCGCGGCGGCATCCTGCGCCGTCGTCGTGGTGGCGCTGCCTCCCTGCCCGGCGCGGGCATGGGCGAAGGCGCGGTCGGACGTGACGAAACTCGCGGTGAGCAGAAGGCCGCAGGCGGTAGTGACAACTTTCTTCATAATGGAATCAATCTCCTCCAGAAACTCCGGGAAACGGAGCGTTCGAAAATTCAGGTACGTGTGTGGAATGAAGGTCTTTTGGTGACGTGCCCGGTGAATGTTCCTCTTGCACGGCGTGCGATGCTGGCACGCGGATTTTCGTTTGTCAACGCAGCGCAAAATCGGTGCGGAGTTCTTCCAAATTCCGTTTGTGCGGGCGAAAGCGGCTCGTGTATAACCGCCGCTACAGCATCCACATCCACCGAATTTTCTCCCGAGAATCTCAGAAGGAGTTCCGCATTATGGCTTCCGTGCGTGTTCCGTACAGTAAAGAAGATGACTACGCCGAGGATATCATCCGGCAGCGACAGGAATTGATCGCCGAGCGCATCGGTGAACCGCTGCACCACGTTTCAAGTTACTCGTTCGACCCGCACGGTCTGCGCGGCAATATCGAGAACTTCATCGGCGTCGCCCAGGTTCCGATCGGACTGGCCGGCCCGGTGCTCATTCACGGCGAACATGCGCAGGGGGAATTCCTGATCCCGATGGCCACGTCGGAAGGCACGCTCGTGGCGAGCTACAATCGGGGGATGAAGGCGCTGTCGATGGCGGGCGGCATCACCTGCACGGTGTCCGCCGACCAGATGCAGCGCGCGCCGGTGTTCATTTTCGAGAACGCCCGCCAGGCGCGCGACTACGCCCAGTGGCTGCGGGACAACTTCGACAGCATCAAGCAGGCCGCCGAGACCACGTCCAGGATCGGCAAACTGCTCAACATCGAGTTTTACCATTCGAACAAGTTCCTGTTCACCCGGTTCAACTATTCGACCGGCGACGCCGCCGGACAGAACATGGTCGGACGCGCGACCTACGTCGCATGCCAGTGGATCGTCGCGAACGGGCCGAAGGTCGTGCGCTGGTTCCTCGAATCCAACTTCGCAACCGACAAGAAGGCTTCCCAGATCAACAGCATCATGACGCGCGGCAAGCGGGTCACCGCCGAGGCGACGATTCCCGGCGAAATCCTCAAGAAGCTGATGCACACGTCGTCGGAGTCGCTTCACTACCACTTTCAGGTACAGTCCATCGGCGGATTCATGTCCGGCGTCAACAACAACGGCGCCCATTCGGCGAACGGGGTGACGGCCATGTTCATCGCCACCGGGCAGGACGTCGCCAACGTCTCCGAATCCTCGGCGGGCATTCTCTACTGCGAGCGCGCCGAAAACGACGATCTGTACCTTTCGATCACGATCCCGTCGCTCATCGTGGCGACCTTCGGCGGCGGAACGAGCCTGCCGACCCAGCGCGAGTGCCTCAAGCTGCTCGGCTGCGACGGTCCGGGCAACGTCTTCAAGCTGGCGGAAATCGTGGCCGCCGTCGTCCTCGCCGGCGAACTTTCCCTCGCCTCGGCCATCAGCTCGCACGACTGGGTGTCGAGCCACGAGCAATACGGGCGAAATCGCTAGAAAGCAGGGATCAGAGGTCAGGGATCAGGGATCAGGAAAATTCGGAGGCCGTCGGATGCTCCGTTTCCCGCTCCCCCCTGTCCCTGACCACTTATCCCTTCTTCTTCAACCTGATCCCTGACTCCTGATCCCTGACCCCTGTTTTTCGTCATGCCCAAGAAATCCAAAGCGCAGAAGTTGCGCGCCGTTCAACGACCCGTCATTCAACCGAAATCCGTTCAACCCGTCGCGGAGGACCCGAACGCGCCGAAAATGCTCTGGGGCCGGTATCTTTCGCTGCGGTTTTTACTGCATCTGGTTCCCGCTCAGGATGGCCCGACGACCGCCCACCTGCTCGTCATCGACGAACTGCGCGACGGCATCGTCAAGGTTTTCCGGCAGGAATTTTCGCCCGAAGCCGCTGCCGAACTCGTCGAGACGGTGCCGTTCAAGTTTCTCAAGGCCGACCGGTTGCAGGCTTCCAAGGTGATCGAGTTCGGTCGCCGCATCAACCGGTCGCTCGAAAGCGCCGTGCCGGAAGGCTTCGACGCGTTTCGCGAGTCGTTCGGCGACCTGCCGAGCGCGCCGCCCGCGCCGGGGACGTACCTGTGTCCCATTTCCGACGAGCCGTTGTCGCCGCCGGTCGTCGAGCGGATTCGGAAAAACGCGCTCGGGGGTATCGACGCCTACTACGTCAGCGAGCGGTATCAGGGGAAAACGCTCGGCGCGAAGCATCCGCGCTACGCCCTGCCGATGCACACCCGCTACAAGACGGCGCTGCTCGAATCCGAGGAACTGACCTTCACGCCCGCCGGATGGGACAACCTCGAACGGTCCATCCAGACGGAGAACTTCGAGGATGTCGTCGGGCTGGCGATGACCCAGGACGTGTCGCGCGGCGTGGCTTTCTGTTACGAGAAGTTTCTGGCCGACGGAACGGTGGTCAACCCCCAGGTGACCGACGCCGACGTGAAGGCGGCGTTCGACACGCTGCGGTCGGCGATTGCCGAAGATCGGGAGGTCCCGACCGAAAGCTCGACGCCGGTCGGCAATTTTCTGATTGACCTGCTCGATGAAGCGACCGCGCTCTGCCGGCAGATTTTTCTGGACAACGCCGAAAAGCCGATGGAAAACGACCTGCTGCTGGCCGCGGTTGACGTTTGCCTGGCGGCGCTCCAAAAATACGGCGCACCCGCCAACCCCCGCGGATACATCGACTTTCTGGCAGTCAACGTGAGGTAAAACATCATGGCGAACGAGTCCTACCTGCTCACCAACGGTCAAACGATCATTTTCGGTCCGGCGCGGGTCCAGTTCACCCGTCCGGGAAGTTTCGGCGACGTGATCATGACGCTGCTGACGGTGGGGTTCGCCGTGGCGGCGTTCGTCACCACGCTGGCGTCCTTCGGATCGCTGGCGGACGGCTTCACGTTTGCGGGCGCGTTGTGCCTGCTGGCCGGTCTGGGGGGACTCGTCACGTCCTGGATGATGTATCGCCGGGCGATGGGCGGCATCGCCGGACTGCCCGAAACGGCGGTCGAACGGCGGGGTGGGGAAGTCTCCGTCTTCGGCGATGCGTTCCCGGTCGGCGACGTCGCGTTTTTCGGACGCTGGGGCAAACTGGGCCTCCGCTGCGGCGAACAGGAGACCCTCCTGGTCGGCGGGCTGATTCAGGAAGAGGTCGTCACCCTCGCCGAACGCCTCAACGAAGTCCTTTTCGCCGATGTGGTTGCCGTCGAATCACCGGCACGGATGATGGGCGAGCTGTCCGAAGCCTGAGAAGTTGAATCCTTTCAATGTGTTATGGATTCGTCTCGGCCTGACCTCCGATTGCGAACCACGCCCGGTGACGGATGGTCAGCTTCCGGTTTTTGCGGCCCTGATCGGTGATTTTTACCTCGATCCGGTGGCGTTTCCCGTTTTTTTCGTCCTGCTCTTCAACGGGAAAGCCGATGTCGTACCTTGACGAATAGGCTTCAAGCACCCGCGCCAGCGCCGGACCAAGTCCTCCCGCTTCCCCCGCCTTTGAGCGTGTCGTCTTCGAGCGACTCTCTTTTTTTGGATACGGGGGAGCGGGCCCTTTCCGGAAGACCGGCGAACTCCGGGAAGAACGGTTCGCAAACGTATGAGACGGATTGCCAAGTGTAATCTTCTTAACGTAGTATCGCGAATGCGTCCCGGCTGTCGCGTACGCCTGCGCGGTTCGGGAGGCGCCTCCTTCAAGGCTTTCCGAATCCTCTCCCGGAGCGTGGCGGTTCCCCTTCCGCCCACCCAATCGCGATGCCCCTGAAACAAGTTATTCACGAGTGGAAAGTTCGACACCTCGATCCTTCCGAACCCATTATCGTCGCCCCGGACGCCACACTGGCGGACGCCGTCGATCAGATGCGGAACGGTCGGGCGGGGTATGTGTTCGTGTGCGACGGCGATGCCCTCGTCGGCGTGCTGACCGAACGCGACCTGCTGTTGAAAGTCGTCGGTCTCGGCGTCGGTTACGATGCGCCGGTCCGCGATTTCATGACCCCCAATCCCAAGACGACGCACGCCGACGATCCAATCGCTCAGGCGATGAGCCTCATGAACGAAGGCGGATACCGCCATCTCCCGCTGGTTGACGAAGGCGGCAAGGTGGTCGGGGCCGTCTCGACCCGGCACCTCGTCAATTTCATCGTCGAGCATTTCCCCCAGGACGTCGTCAACCTGCCGCCGAAACTCGACCAGAAGAGTCTGACCGTCGAGGGCGGATAAATCGTCCGCGACATCATCCTTATATATATACATGTCGGTGCGACTGCGTTGGACAGCCGTCCGATACCAACGGAGAGACGCAATGTCATCCAGTGCAATACTTGGTAACGTCGAAGTAAAAACTCAGGAAATCGAATCCGTTACCATCCGGTTCGCCGGCGACTCCGGCGACGGGATGCAATTGACGGGTACGCAGTTCACCAATACCGCCGCCCTGCTCGGCAACGACATCAGCACTTTCCCCGACTTTCCGGCTGAAATCCGCGCTCCCGCGGGCAGTCTTCCGGGTGTTTCGGGCTTTCAGGTCAACTTTTCGAGCCACGACATTCGGACGCCCGGCGATGAACCGGACGTCCTCGTCGCCATGAACCCCGCCGCGCTCAAGGTCAATCTGGCCGATCTGCACGACGGCGGCCTGCTCATCGTCAACGAAAACGAGTTCATCAAGGCAAATCTCGACAAGGCGGGCTACAAATCGAACCCGCTCACTGACGGGACGCTCGCCGGCTACCGGCTGATTTCGATTCCGGTCACGGACCTCACCTACAACGCGCTGACCGAAGTCGAGATGACCAAGCGCAACAAGGAGCGCTGCAAGAACTTCTTCGCGCTCGGCATCGTCTTCGCGCTCTTCGACCGTCCGCTCGAACCGACCTACAAGTGGATTGACGCCAAGTTCGGCAACAAGCCGGAAATCGCGGATGCCAACCGGCGCGTGCTCAAGGCGGGTTTCGATTACGCCGACACGACGGAAATCTTCACGACCCACTACCGCGTCCGGAAGGCGAATCTC
>JAAFHI010000388.1 GCA_013298335.1 Actinomycetota bacterium | reverse complement strand
CGCCTTTCCGTCGAATCCGCCGGTACGACGCGCCCGGCGGGGTGTCCCGGCGAGAAATCGCCGCATGATTCGGAGAAGTGATACGTTTTTTCTGTTTCCTATGGCTCACGCCATAGGCTAACGATATGTCGGACGCTCCGCGCCCTTTCAAAACCTGATCCCCGACCCCTGATTCCTGATCCCTTTCCCTGAAACCCGACACCCGACACCTTTTCCCCGCCATGAGTATTTACGACATCGAACCCGTTGATTTCACGAATCTGGTCACCTATCCGCTGGCCGAGCGCAAGAGCAAGGTTTCCGCTGCTGATCTCGCGCAGCCGCCGAAGGACGACGCGACCATGCGCGAGTTTTTCGACCGGTTGCCGAACATTCTGGCGGTGAAGGAACTTCGGACGGCGGCGGTGGCCGTCCGGACGGCGCGCGAGCGTGGCAAGGCGGTCATCGTCGGCCTCGGCGGACACGTCATCAAGTGTGGCCTCGCGCCGGTACTCATTGATCTGATGCGGCGCGGGTATTTCACCGCGTTCGCGCTCAACGGGTCGGGGACGATCCACGATTTCGAAATTGGCTTGGTCGGGGCGACTTCCGAAGACGTGGATGCCACGCTCGGCAGCGGGACGTTCGGCGGCGCGGAGGAGACGGGGCGGGGTATCAACGAAGCCTACGCGCTGGCGCGGCGCGAGGGCATCGGCATCGGCGAGGCGCTGGGGAAAATGCTGACGGAACTTGCGCCGCCGTTTGTCGAACAGTCGCTGCTGGCCCAGGCGTACGCCGGGCGCGTGCCGGTAACCGCGCATGTGGCGGTCGGGACCGACATCACGCACATCCATCCCACGGCGGACGGCGCGAACATCGGCGCGGCCAGTTACCACGACTTCAAACTGCTCTGCGGGGTGGTGAAGGGAATCGACGACGGCGGGGTCTACGTCAATTTCGGCTCGGCGGTAATTCTGCCGGAGGTTTTTCTGAAGGCGGTGACGACGCTGCGGAACATGGGGCATCGGCTGGAGCACTTCACGACGGTCAACTTCGACTTCATCCAGCACTACCGTCCGTTGACGAATGTGGTGCGGCGTCCGGTGGCGGGCGGGTCGGGACGCGGCATCGCGCTGACCGGTCATCACGAACTGATGATCCCGCTGTTCGCGGCGGCGATTCTGAGTCTCGACTGACTCCGGCGCCGGGGATACGGGGAAAGCCCGGAGAACTTGGAAAAAAAGGTTGTCTCAGGCCATTCTGTAAGGGAAAATCGTTATCATCCAGACTTCGATTTTCCGGTGACACGGTCGTCTTCACGCCAGACAAACGGGGAAAATTATGAGTTTGATGCACTCGCGTCGTCCCCGAGCGTTCGGCAAGTATTTTATAAGGAAGCCGACTGATGTCAGACCAGCCTTCAAATCCGAAATTCGTCAACCGTCTCATTTCCGAGACCAGCCCCTATCTTCTTCAGCACGCGCACAATCCGGTCGAGTGGTACCCGTGGGGTGAGGATGCCTTTGCCCGCGCGAAAGCGGAGGACAAGCCGATTCTTCTGAGCATCGGGTACTCCGCCTGCCACTGGTGTCACGTCATGGAGCGCGAATCCTTCGAAAACGAAGAGATCGCCGCGCTCATGAATGACCTGTTCATCAACATCAAGGTTGACCGCGAGGAGCGGCCCGATGTGGACACGGTCTACATGAACGCCGTCCAGTTGATGACGGGGCGCGGCGGATGGCCGCTGACGATGTTCATGACGCCCGCCGGCGAACCGTTTTTCGGCGGCACCTATTTTCCGCCCGCCGACCGGCCCACCGAACGGGGCGTCACGCCGGGGTTCCCGCGCATTCTGCGTTCGGTGGCGGAAGCCTACCGCGACCGGCGCTCCGACATCTCGCATACGGCGAGCGAAATTCTCGATGAACTGAACCGGATGCAGTCGCCGCCGGCTTCGACGGGCGGGCTCGATTCCGAGATTTTCAAGACCGCCTACCGCAAGCTCGGGCTTCGGTTCGACCACATCCACGGCGGTTTCGGGCAGGCGCCGAAATTTCCGAACTCGATGTCGCTCGCGTTTCTGCTGCGCCACTGGCGGGCGACCGGCGACGCGCATGCCCGGCACATGGTCGAACTGTCGCTGCGGAAAATGGCGCTCGGCGGCATGTATGACCACCTCGGCGGCGGATTTCACCGTTATTCGACCGACGAGCAGTGGCTCGTGCCGCATTTCGAGAAAATGCTCTACGACAACGCGATGCTCAGTCGCCTGTATCTCGAAGTCCATCAGGCGACGGGGAAGCCGTTCTTCCGGCGGATCGTCGAGGAGACGCTCGATTACGTCGTCCGTGAAATGACCGACGCCGGCGGCGGGTTCTATTCGACGCAGGATGCCGACAGCGAGGGCGAGGAAGGAAAGTTCTTCGTCTGGACTCCGTCCCAGATCGAGGAGGCGCTCGGCGAACGCGCGGGCGCGCTGTTCGGGCGGTTCTACGACGTGACCGAGCAGGGCAACTTCGAGCATACCGGAACGAGCATCCTCAATATTACGGACCCGCTCGACGTGGTGGCATTGAAACAGGGTATCTCGTTGTATGACGCGGAGCGGATCATCTCCGATGCACGCCGCAGGCTGTTTGAACTCCGTGAGTCGCGCGTCAAGCCGGCCCGCGACGACAAGCAGGTCGCGGCGTGGAACGGCATGATGCTCGTGAGTTTCGCGCGGGCGGCGGTCGTGCTCGGTCGCGAGGATTATCTGAAAGTCGCGGTGGCCTGCGGCGAGTTCATCGCCCGCGATCTGGTTCACGACGGACGCCTCTGCCGGACCTTCAAGAACGGTCGGCGCAAGCACGACGGCTATCAGGAGGACTACGCCTGCGTCGCCGAGGGGCTGCTCGCGTTGTACGAGGCCACGTTTGACATTCGCTGGCTGACGCTGGCGAAGCAACTGACCGACACGATGCTCGACCTTTTCGCCGACCCGGACGGCGGGCCGTTCTTCTTCACCGGCACCAATCACGAGTCGCTCATCACGCGGGTCAAGGATTACTACGACAACGCGACGCCGTCAGGAAATTCGGTCGCGGTGGAGGTGCTCCTGCGCCTCGCGGTGCTGACCGGCGAGGACCGCTACCGGAAAATCGCGGGCGAGGTGCTGACCTCCCTCGCCGATGCGATGTCGAAAGTCCCGTCGGGTTTCGGCCAGCTTCTCTGCGCGCTCGACTTCTATCTGGCGACGCCGCGGGAAGTGGCGATTGTCGGGGATTTCGCCGCCGCCGACACGCGGGACCTGCTGGCCGTCGTCCATCACGCCTTTCTGCCGAATCGGGTCCTTGTGGCGAAAACCGCCGACGACACGCAGAGCGAAAAGCTGATTCCGCTGCTGGAAGGGCGGACGGCCATCGACGGAAAGGCTACGGCGTACGTCTGCGAAAACTTCACCTGCCAGACGCCGGTCACGACGCCGGACGACCTGCGACGGGCGCTGGTCGCGTCGCAGATTCAGGCCGCCGCCGACTGACCTGCTTCCGAAAACGACATCGCCCCGGTTCGTGCCGTCAAAGGCCGGACCGGGGCGATGTGCGTTTCAGGCGCGGAGTTTCAGGTCTTGGCGGTGAAGATGAGGTAGATGCCGCCCGCGCTGAAGAGCATGTTCGGCCCCCACGCAGCCCAGAACGACGGCAGAAGCTGATAATTCCCGAGCTGTTCGAAGACGCCGATGGTCCCCCAGAAGACGATGGCAATCGCCACCCCCGCCGCGACGCCGACCATCGCGCCGCGTTTCCCGACGGTCAGCGCGAAGGGAATCGCGACCAGCGCCATGACGAGACACCCGAGCGGCAGCGCAATTTTCGTCTGAAGCGCCCGCCGGAGGCTTTCCACCTCGATTCCCTGACCCTGGAGGTCGGCGATTTTCTCCTGAAGCTGGCCGATGCTCATCTTGGCGATTTCGGACACGCTCTGTTTGAAGTAGTCCGGCCCCTCGGCGATTTTCAGGCGTTCCTCGGCAATGGGAATGGCCGTTGAGGTCGTCCCGTCGCGGTTGAACGTCCGCCGCCAGCCGCTCGTGAGCACCCATTCGTTCGAGTTGGCGTCCCAGCGCGCCATGTTCACATAGGTCCGCGAGGTCAGCGCCGCCGTTTCCGGGTTGAGTTCATAGATTCCCAGTCCGACGAACTCATTCTTTTCGGGATTGAACACCGTGAAGTTGAAAAGCCGGTTGTCCTTTCCGCGGAACCACTTGCGCTTGGACTGGTAGAACGTCTGCGCCGGCAGTTTTCCGCCCTTGATCTGGTAGCGCAGGTAGTCCTGGCGGCGATTGGCGCTCGGCAGGACGTATTCCTGCGACAGCAGCAGGATTCCCCCGAGCAGGCTCGCGCCGAGCAGCACCGGCAGCGCCAGCCGGTACAGGCTCTGGCCGCTGCTGTTGAGCACGATGAGTTGCGACGTTTTCCCGAGCAGGCCGAACGTGACGAGCACCGCCACGAGGACCGAAAACGGCACCATGTAATTGATGATCTGCGGCGTCAGGAACAAAAGGTACGACACGACCACGTCCGCGCCGATGCGGTTCTGGACGATGCTGTTGATCAGTTCGAACAGGGTGAAGATGTGGAAGATGCCGCACAGGCCGAGCAGGACGAGCAGAAAATGGCGCGTTGCCTCGCGGAAGATCATCCGGTCGATGATGCGGGGAAAGCCGAAACTCGACGCCGGATGCGCCTCGCTTTCCGAAACGGTGGTTTTCGGCGTCATCCC
>JAAFHI010000686.1 GCA_013298335.1 Actinomycetota bacterium | reverse complement strand
GGCGGCGGCAATTTCCTCGATGCTCTGACGCTGTTCGACGTAGCGTTCGAGAATGGCGTCGAGGACATCGTAGGGCGGCAGTGAATCCTGGTCGGTCTGGCCGGGGCGGAGTTCAGCCGAGGGCGGCTTGACGATGGTGTTGGTGGGGATGAGTTCCTCGTCGCGGTTGATGTAGGCCGCCAGCCGATAGACGTCGGTTTTCGGAACGTCGGAAATCACCGCCAGCCCGCCGCACATGTCGCCGTAAATCGTGCAGTATCCGACCGCGAGTTCCGATTTGTTGCCGGTCGTCAGGACGATGTCGCCGAACTTGTTCGAAAAGGCCATCAGCGTCACGCCGCGCAACCGCGCCTGAATATTCTCTTCGGTGACGTCTTCGTTGTGTCCGGTGAAGGCTTCCGAAAGCATGGTTTTGAACGCGTCCACGCCGGGCACGATCGGGACGACGTGGTAGGCGATGTCGAGGTTTCTGGCGAGCGCCTCCGCATCATCGAGACTGTGCTGCGACGAATAGCCGGAAGGCATCGCCACGCCGCGGACATTCTCCTTTCCGATGGCCCGCACGGCAATCGCCGCCGTTACCGCCGAGTCGATGCCGCCGCTCAGGCCGATCACCGCGCGCCGGAAACCGCATTTCCCCAGATAATCGCGGACGCCCAGCACGAGGGCGTCATGAATTTCGGTGATCTCGTCAATGTCGGCGGGCTGGAACGGCGCGGGCCAGGGCGCGGTATCCACCACGACGAGGTCTTCCTCGAAGGCCCGGCATTCGGCCACCGTTTCGCCCGCGGCGTTGAGGACGAAACTCCGTCCGTCGAAAACGAGGCCGTCGTTGCCGCCGACCTGATTGACCAGTACGACCGGCAGTCCGAAGCGCTTGGCGTACTCCGCCATCATTTCGCGCCGGACCTTGCCTTTGCCGCGAAAGAAGGGCGATCCCGAAATGTTGACGAGGATGTCCGCCTGCTGCTGGGCGAGTTCGGCGACCGGGTCGAGATCGTAGAGGTGGGTGTCCCAGAATTCCTGGCTGTTCCAGGCATCCTCGCAGATGTGAAGACCGAGGCGGGTGTCCCGAAAAGTGACCGTGGCGCGCGATTCGGCGGGCTGGAAATAGCGGCCTTCGTCGAACACGTCGTAGGTCGGCAGCAGCGATTTGTAGCGGATGGCGCGGACTTCGCCGCCTTCGATGAGGGCCGCGGCGTTGAACAGCGGCTTGCCGAAATCTTCGGGATTCTCCGCCACGAAGCCGATGATGACGGCGGCGGGGATGGTCGTCGTGAAGGCCGCGATTTCATCGAGCGTTTCGAGATTGCGGGCAATGAAGGACGGTTTGTCGAGCAGGTCCATCGGCGGATAGCCGGTCACGGTCAGTTCGGGAAAGACGATGAGGTCCGCGCCCTGCGCAACCGCGCGGGTGCTGTAGTCGCGGATTTTGGCGGCGTTGGAAGCGAAGGCGCCGATGGTCGTATTGATTTGGGCGAGTGCGATTTTCATTGCGTTTTTCGGAGGAGAACGGGAGTGGGATGAGCGCCTCAATTCTACACGGGGGAAGCGCCTTGTCATCCACTCCGGATGGTATGACAAACGGGCAGGACCACTACCCGGCAGCCACTTTATATGGTGAATTTCCCTGATTTTACCGCAATTAGCGGTGGATTCCCTCAAAAATCCCTTGATTTCAAGCGGTTCTGTGGCTAGATTCGCGTCAGTTTCTTCCCGGTTCCAAGGGAAAAACCAAAAAATACAAATTTCGAATTAACCACACTCAGGAGGAAATCAACCATGGCTGCCAAGAAACCCGCCGCTCCGGCGAAAAAGGCTGCTCCGGCGAAAGCCGCTCCGGCCAAGGCCGCTCCCGCGAAGAAAGCCGCTCCGGCGAAAAAGGCGGCGGGCCCGAAGGGACCGTTGACCAAGACCGCGCTGATCGCGCATTTCGCTGAAAAGCACGACGTGCCGAAAGCCAAGATCAAAGACCTGTTCGATGATCTGGCGACGCTCGCCGCCGCTCAGGCCAAAGTCGGATTCACCATTCCGGGCATCGGCAAGCTGGTCGTCCGCGAATACAAGGCGCGCGAAGGCCGCAACCCGCGCACTGGTGAAAAGATCAAGATCAAGGCGCGCAAGCGTCTCAAGTTCGTGATCTCGGCTTCCGTCAAGAAAGCCGCCGGCTTCGAGAAGTAATCGGGCAACCGACTGCCGACAAGCCAGACGAAAATCGGCGCATGGGGCGATTCCGCTCCATGCGCCTTTTCAGTCTTGCGGCGACTCCCGAACCACGGGCCGGGAGTCGCCGGGTCGGTTATTCGATGATGATTGACGGGTAGCGGTATTCCCAGCGTCCCTCGATCTGAACCTCGACCGCGATGATGACCACGCTGCCGGGTTTCAGGTCGGCCAGAAGCTTCTGGAAGGTTTCCGGGGAGGTGACCGCCTGTTTGTTGATGCTGTGGAGAATCATGCCCTTGCGGAGTCCGGCTTCGTCCGAGGGACCGCCGGCCACAACGCCGTCAATGACGACGCCGTCCGACTGACGCGGCTTCAGCCGGGATGCCAGATCGGGCGTGAGCGGGGTCACGCTAAGGCCGAGGGCTCCGCTGCTGGGCTTCGGCTTCTCGCTCTTTTCCTTCTCCGGCGCGGTGGTCGCCTGCGTCAGGTTCGACGGACGCTCGGCGATGGTGACCTGCACCTTCGTCGGCTGGCCGTCGCGGATCAGTTCGACCGTTACCGGTTTGCCGATTTCCGTTTCCGCGACCGTGGTCGTCAGGTCCTTTTCGTTCCGGACGGGCGTTCCGTCGAAGGTGACGATGAAGTCGCCGGCCTTGATACCGCCCTTGGCTGCCGGACTGTCGTCGCTTGTGGTGTCCTGAATCAGCGCGCCTTCGTTTGACGGAAGTTTGTAGGCCTTGGCTTCCTCGGTCGTCATGGGTTTCGTCCGGAGGCTGACGCCGAGCCAGCCGCGCCGGACGCGACCTTCGAGAATGAGCTTGCGGCAGACTTTCGAAACCAGATCGGAGGGAATCGCGAAGCCGACACCTTCGCTGCCGCCCGATTCCGAGAGAATCATCGTGTTGACCCCGACCACTTCGCCCCGCAGGTTGACCAGCGGGCCGCCGGAGTTGCCGGGGTTGATGCTGGCGTCGGTTTGAAGGTAGCGGTTG
>JAAFHI010000858.1 GCA_013298335.1 Actinomycetota bacterium | reverse complement strand
GACACCTCGACCTTCCAGCCGCTCCTCGACGCGCTCGGTTCCATCGCCACCGACCATCCTGAACAGGTCGCCGTCATTTCCCAGTCCCTGCTCCGCGTGGCGCGCGAAGTTCCGAACGACCTCTCCGTTTCCGGCGCGGTCGCTTCCGGCGGCCTGCTTCCAGTTGCGGCCCGCAAGCCGTTCTTTGAAATCCTCCTCGACCGACTCGGCAACCGGGTCATCGCGTCCTACTCGAACGGCGACTTCGCCTTCTCCGATTCCTCGCTCTCCTTCGGCGACGTTTCGGACGCCACCCCGGCGCAGGCGCTGACCAAAGTCCAGCGCGCGTGGGCCGACACCGCCCTCGGCGGCTGGCCGATTCCCGAAGCCGAAACCGTGCTGTCTTCCATTGCCGGTCAGCGCGAAACCCTGTTCGGGAAAATGCGCGAAACCGTTTCCTCCGACGTCACCGTTTCCGACGCGGCCTCGATTCAGATCGAACCGGAATGGCTCGTGATGGCGCGTTCCGCCGCCGAGATTCGCGGCGGAAAAACCGCGCAAGCGGTGACCCGCCTCCGCAAATTCCTGAACCTCGACGAAACCGCCTCCAGGCCGAAGCCGGTCAATACCGACGACGAATCGGAAGAAAACACCGAAGAAACCAGGGACACCCACCTGCACGTCTACGCCCTGCTCGTCAACGAAGGCAAAACCGCCGAAGCGGACGCGCTCCTCGGCGAGTACTACCAGAACCAGATGTCCGAATACGACAGCATCGGCGACTTCGTGGGCGTCGCGGAAATCGAATTCCGCCGCGGTCGGACCGCCGAAGGGCTCAAACAGCTTCAAAAGGTCGTGGATCGGTTCGCCAGTCCCGAAGCCGCGCGCGCGGCGGCTGACGTCGCCGGACGCTACGGCCAATTCCCCAAAGCCGTCGAATGGCGCGCGCTGGCCGCGAAACAGAATCCGCGTGATTTCGATAATCGCCTCGAACTCGCCCGACTGGTCGAGCGCAACGGCGACGGCGCGGGCAGTCTGAAAATCATCGGCGACGCCCTTTCCGACGGGAATCTCTCGATTGCCGACCGGACTCGCTTCATCCGGCAGTTGGGACAGACCGCCCGGCGGCAGAAAAACGCGCTCGCCGACATTTCCGGACGCTTCCGCGGCAAGGAAGACGCTGATAACCTGACCATTTCGGCGGTTCTGTTCGACGCCGAAGGCAAAACCGGCGAAGCCCGGTCCACCTTCGACCGCGCCGCGCAACTGCCCTATGCCGTGGTGGCCCGTGAATTCTTCGGGGAATTCCTCGAAGCCAATTCCCTCCCGGCGGAAGCGGTCACGGCCTTCGAAGCGGCCAACCGTGAATGGTTCTACCCGGCCTTCAACGAAGACCTGGCCCGGACCCTGCTTGCGGCGAATCGTCCCGAAGCAGCCTTCCAGTACGCCTCGGGCCTGAAAGCCAAGACCAGGGAAGATTCATCGGAAAGCGAAGCCGATTTCGAGAACTTCAGGTATCTGTCAATCCGAAGCACGGCGGTCACCGCCGCGGTTGCCTACCGGACCTACGACGATGAACGCCGCCAGATGGACAAAACGGTCCGCCTGGCCCTTCTCCGCAATCTGTCGGATGCCGCCGCCAAAACCGGCGATCTGGGAACGGCGCTGGCGTTTGCCCAGCAACTCCGGAACGAGGTCGATGCCCCGAAAGACATCACCACCGCCGACCAGTTGATTGCCGAACTCAATCGCCGTCAGGCCGCCAAGCCGAGGCTCGAAGCCCGTTTTGGCCTGAGCGTGACCGAGGATCTTTCCTACACCGAAGCGGTCAGCGGTCCGGTCGCGCAAAAGTAGGAAGCGAAAATCCGGGGTAACCCGAATGGATTCAGTACCATTCGGGTTACCTTGGGACATCGGTTGAGTATCTTTTTTCGTAATTGTTCAGAGTCCCCCGCTTTAGCGGGGAGAATTTCGGAAATTCGACAACATCATGGGCCAAGCCTGATTTTTCCTCCGAAAATGTCCGGCTGCCGCGCCTTTTTCCCGCTAAAGCGGGAGACTCTGAACAATATTTTTTTCAAGGGGTAGGTGGACAAGGGCCTGATCCTGTTTTTTGAGCGTCTTTCTCCATGCGGTTTTTCCCCAGAACTTCAATCCTGCCCTTCATCCTGATCTGCCTGCTCGCCGCAGCGCTCCCGGTTGGCGCGCGCACTCCTGAAACCGCTACCGGGCAGACTCGGCGTTACTTCGACGATACCCGGACGCTGCTCCCGCCCAAAAGTACGGTCCGGGTCAACAACCCCGCCGGAAACATCCGCGTCGTCATCACCCAGCGCGCCGACGTCCTGATTTCGGCCAAACGTCACGGCCAGCCCGACCAGCCTGTCGCCAACGAGGAAATCATCCTCGAAGAACGCCCCGGACAGTTGAATGTCGCCGCCAATCCTCCCGATAAATTTTCACTCGATTTCGATATCGAAATTCCGGCGGAAATCTACCTCCGCCTGTTTACCGAAACCGGGTCGCTCCGGGTCGAGGGCAAACCCGCCGGACTCCTCGCCACCGCGTCCCAGGGAAGCATCGACCTTCTTCTCCCCCCGGACACCGACGCCGA
>JAAFHI010000155.1 GCA_013298335.1 Actinomycetota bacterium | reverse complement strand
CTTGCCGGACGGGGGGCGGGCGGGAGTATGCTCGCCCATCCGTTTCGAAAAGCAGGCCGGACGCATGGCTTCCCCCGAACTTCATCCCGAGGAAATCGAACTTCACCGCGACCGAATCTGGCGGCGGACAGCGGAAAACCGCGTCGAAAACGCCCCGCAGGCCGAACGTTTCATCGCCGAAGCCGGTTTCTGCTCGGCGCTGACGGATGTTCGACGTCCGGGAGCGTCGCTCTATGTGGCGGTGTGCGGTCGGCGCGACGCGCACATGCCGCGAAACGTCCAGAAAGACCCCGAAGCGAGCCTCGCGTGGGTCACCAAGGACGCCGTGATGGCGCGCGGGAAAACCTACTACGCCAAATTCGCCAGCGGACGGACGATGTTTCTCGCGCCGGGGCTGATTCCGGCCTTCCGGGCGATGTGGGGAATCAACCGGGCGGGTGAAAAACACCTTTCGGATGATGCCCGCGCAGTGTTGAAAGTTCTGCGGCGCGAGTGGGAGATGGCGACCGCCGATCTGCGCGCGGAAGCCGGCATTCCCGACCGGAAGCAACTGAGCGCCGCCATCGACGAACTTCAGGCCGCGATGCTGGTCGTGCCGGGGCAGGCGGTCTATGAACCGCGCTTTACCTACATCTGGACGCTTCCCGAAGGCCGTTTTCCCGAACCTTTCAAAAAGAACCTCTCCAAAACCGACGGATTGCGGGAGATCGCGCGGGCGTACCTGAGCGGGGCCGGGCGGGTGCTGCGCGGTGAACTCACGAAAGTCACCGGATTCGACCGGAAGGCCGTCGGAAAAGCCCACGCGGAACTGGTTGAGGAAGGATTTGCCGTCCGGGAAGCGGTCGGGGTGTACCGGTTGGCGGAACTGGCATAAGGCCGGAAAGTCTTCAAATGGCATCATTTAAGGCCAGAATAATGTACCGGCTCATCAAGTTCGTGATGGCGCGAACCGATCCGAATGCCTCGCTTGAGGAACTCCGCGCCGGACTTGAACGGTTGTGCCGCCGGTTTCCGATGCCGAAACAGGTCGCGGTGGAAGAAACGTCGGTCGGCGGACGATACGCCGAGTGGCTGAGGCCGGAGGCAGTGCAGCCGGACCGGGTCATCCTTTATCTTCATGGCGGGGCCTACACCCGGGGAAGCTGCGCGACCCACCGCGCGCTGGCCGCCCGCATCGGGTACGCCGCCGAAATGCCGGTACTGTTGATTGATTACCGACTTGCACCCGAACACCCGTTCCCGGCGGCGATTGAAGATGCCGCGGCGGCCTTCGAATTTCTGGACGGGGCGGGGTTTCATCCGGAACAGATCGCCGTCGCGGGTGATTCCGCGGGCGGCGGGCTCTCGCTGGCGCTGGTCCAGAAACTGCGCCGTGAAGGACGGGATGTGCCGGGGGCGGTGGCCTGCCTGTCACCGTGGGCCGATCTGACGCTTTCGCACGAAACGGTTTCCCGGCTCGGTTCCGATGACCCGTTTTTTCCGACCCCGGACCAGTTGGCGGTCAGCGCATTACACTATGCCGGTGGCGCAGATCTGCTGCACCCGGGTCTGTCGCCGGTCAACGGCGATTTTCAGGAATTCCCGCCGCTGCTGATTCAGGTTGGCGGGAACGAGATTCTTCTGGGGGATTCGCTGGTGGTGGCCGAACGCGCCCGCGCCGCCGGGGGTGTGGTGTCACTTGAGGTCTGGGAGGGCATGTGGCACGTCTGGCAGATGTTCGCCGGTCAGGTTGCCGAGGCGTCGGAGGCGGTCGACCGCGTCGGCGTGTTCCTGAACGAACATTTGCGCTGACCGGTCAGGATTTGGCCTGGGCTTTTTCGATGCTGGACGCGAGTTCCGAGGCAATTTTTCGGGAAATCTCGGCGGGCGTTCCGATGAATTTTCCGCCGTTCGAACCCGTCCAGATGATTTGCCCCCGACCGTTCAACAGTCGGACGAAGATTGATGTAGGCCGGTTCTGATCTTCGGTTGAAGGGGGTGCGGGACGCGTCGCGGGCGAATCCTTCCCGACCCGCACTTCCATGAGGGCATCCGCGTCGTCTTTTTGTTCCGAAACCGTGACTTTCCCGTTTCCTTCAAATCCGGCCTTCAAAACCGGAAGGAGAAGCTGGTTGAAGTCGGGGTTCGGCCCGGCAATTTCAATAAAGATGGATTTTACTTCGCGAAGCTCGCTGACGTTCAGGGACTCGCCGCGTAGTTCCTCGACCAGTGGAGGTTTGGTGGCTCTCTGGCGTGGACGGTATTCCGGGGCCTTGCGGTTCGGCTTTACGAGAGGATCAGCTCCATTTTCGGGACCGGGTTTATCGACCTCCGGTTTATCAATTACCGGAGGAGGCGTGGGTTTCTCAATGGGGTCCTTCGCGGTGGCGACTTTCTGGGGTTCGCCGAACGGCCCGCTGTTTCTGATGACGACAATTGCACCCGCGCTGGCGGCGAGGAGCAGCGTCGCCAATCCGGGAATGGCAATGGTCGGATTCAGCCGCCACCCGGCCAGGGAAGCGGGAAAAATTCTCCGCCCGGCTTTTTGGACCGAAAGCCCGAGGACTCTTCCGGGAGCGGTCTCGGCGTATTGCACCTGGACGGTTGCCGACGGGGAAACATCCGAAACGCCCTGTTTCGGCTCGCAGACGAACGAAATCCGCTGCCCGCCTTCAAGGGTGACCGACGCCTGATCCGGCAGGAAAAGCTCTCCCGACCGGTCGCGTTTCAGAAACATCGAGGCCAGGGTGAGTTCGAACCCGCCGGTTTCCGAAACGATATCGACGATTTCGGCGTCCTCATCGACGTCGAACGAAACGTTGGAAGCGGTCACCGGGTTGAACCGGGCATATTCGATGCCGTCCACCCGGACCGAAAACGAATCGGGCGGGGCACTGCGGCGGCGCTCGGAACGGGACGCCACATCCGACTTCAGGGCCCGCATATCCGCTTCCGACAGCGACGGGAGCGAGGGACCGTGAGGATTGGATTGGGCGTTTTTCTTCATTGGAGGAAGTCTGAAAGACGGGATTTCAAGTTTTTCCGCCGGGGGGGCAAATCCCAGGCCGGTGATGAACCGATGACTGGCATCGGGGTGGGTGATGGTTTGAATTCGTTCGATTTCGGTTGTGAACGAGATTCCTTTCCGGTTTCCGTCCGATTGGACCGTCGGACGCCCCGCCTCGCCGGGGGTTCCCGCTATTTCCCACAGCGACAAGATGCCGAGGGAATTCCGCACCAGTGTCGTGAAGGGCGTCGGGTCTTCCACCGACCTGATTTTCCGTTCGCCGTGCGCGCCCTGAACGACTTCGATCATCTCTCCGAAGCGTTCCTGAAGCTCGCCGATCAGTTTGCCTTTGCGCGACCGGTAGTAGTGGTCGTCCTTCGCCTCGTTTTCATCCGGCACCAGCCGTCCGTAAATGGCCATCGTTTCCGGCGTGGTGTAACCGTACAGCAACCGGCACAGACCCAGCGTGACATAGAAGGAATTTCGTTTCAGCGCCGACTGGATCAGGTGCTTGATGAAATGGACGACCATCCGTTCATGGTGTTCGGGATGATCGTAAAACTGGATTTCCTTCTTTCGTTCAAACGGTTCGGCTTCAATAAAGACCAGCCGCTGGAAGAGATGCGCCTCATCGAGGACGACCTTGCTCCGTGACGTGCCGGCGGCGGTGTCGGCTTTGGGGCGATAGTAGAGTCGCTTTCCCTGCGTGGCGGCGGCCACTTCGAGTCTCGCCGCGGCATTGGTGACGACCCGCAGCGCCTGTTCGCGATCGTCGAGGATAAAAAAGGCGGTTTGAAAGGCTGTTTCCAGCCAGTCATCCAGGACAGTAGGGGCTTGACCGGTCATGTTCTTGTTTTTCTTGACTCCGAATCCATAAACGAAGCCGACAATAACAAGCCTTCTGAACGATTCCCAAAGAAAATACGTCCGGGTCCGGGGTTTGTCCGTGTCACTTTTGTAAAAAATCCCCCGGAATGCCGAAAAAATCGGTTTTTTTCTACAAAACCGGTTTTTATCGGAGCTGTTCCGCTGCCGCCGTTCGCTCTGCCGTCCAGGACAGGCGCAAATACCGGGCTGAACAGTCTACCTTTCCTTTGGTTCTTTTCGTGCCTTCACGAGGCGGAAACCGAGGCCGTGGTGCCGGTAACCGTACGGTTGGAAGCCGCGAATCGCCGCCCGGCACAACACCGCAGGTTCTTGATAACTCCCGCCGCGAGCGACATGGCACGAGCCTGACGATGGTCCCGTCGGGTCGGTTGTGGCCTGGCTTGAATATTCGCCAAACCAGTCCGAACACCACTCCCACAGGTTTCCCCGCATGTCATACAAGCCCCACGCATTCGGCCTTTTTAGACCGACCGGATGACAACTCCCCTCCGAATTTCCGACGTACCACCCCATTTCGTCGATATCGCCCAAGGCATCGTCACCGGTTACCCCCGCGCGGCAGGCGTATTCCCATTCCGCTTCCGTCGGCAAGCGGTATTCCCATCCATCATCGGATTGCGTGTTTAACCGGCGGCAGAAATCGACGCAATTCTTCCAGGACACCTCCTCCACCGGAAGCGAATCACCCGTGTCAAAGCTTGGGTTCACTCCCATGACAGACTCCCATTGTGCCTGCGTCACCTCATATCGTCCCATGAAGAAAGGCTTTGAAAGCGTGACCCGATGTTGTGGCGTTTGGGAGAGAAACGATTCCAACTGGGGTTCGGGTGAATCTCTGCGGTCCTTCCACAAAGCCAGATAATCGGCGAATGACTTTCGAGCATCGCTTTCGGTCGCTCCCATCGTGAAGGTCCCGGCCTCGATCAGGACCATTTCCACTTTCTGGCCCGGTCCGATCTCCGGCGAAATCGCCTTCTCCAATGGTGGCGCGGGCGTCACCGAGGGGTTCGGTTTCGCGGGTTCCTGACCAACGAGCGGCATGGCGGTCAAAAGAAAAATCGAGGCCAGGAGCAGTCCGGCGCGACTCCGTTTCGTGAAATGGTTCATGGCGGTTTTCATTTGAATGTCATTTTGGGAACTGTTCAGCCCGTTGGAACGAGCGCCAGGAGGTGAACCGTTCTTTTTTATCTCGGTTCGCCCTGGATAACGAAAGAGGCCCAGTAAAACGGAGCCGACCAGCGTTTGTCTTTCATCATCTTCACCTGCGCTTCACGCAGCGCCGCGGAAGGACGGAGTTTTTCCTTGCCGAGCATGCTCCGGTAGGTCTCGGCCATCAGCACCGAGGTCGATTCGTCCGGCACCGACCACAGGCTGACCATCACGCGCGACGCCCCGGCGTACATGAAGGCTCTGGTCATTCCGATCATTCCTTCGTTCGCATTGACCTGACCCAATCCGGTACGACAACCGCTCAACACGACCATCTCGACCGGGAGTTTCAGGCCGAAGACATCAGACGCATGCAGGAAACCGTCGGACGGCTCTCCTTTCCGGTTCACCATCGAGAGCGCCAGACCGGAGAGTTCCGGACGGATATTGTTGATAAAGCCGTGGGTGGCGAAATGGA
Organism: Actinomycetota bacterium; assembly: GCA_013298335.1. Lineage (GTDB taxonomy): Bacteria > Acidobacteriota > Blastocatellia > Chloracidobacteriales > Chloracidobacteriaceae > JAAFHI01. The sequence goes on along the minus strand of JAAFHI010000155.1, from coordinate 1,696 downwards.
GAAAGCGATATTGCCCCAGATCTTCCTTCAAAACGTTCTGGCGACTGGCGTTGAAGTCCAGTTCGATCCGGCACTGATTCGGGGGGACCAGCGCGGCAATCGCTTCCGCTTCTTTCCGGCTGCCGGGCAGGCGCTTGAGTGGCCAGGAGCGGTCAGCTCCATCGACATCGGTTGCCGACCGCCGGGCATCGGTTTCGACCGAATCGGGAAGTGTTCGGTCTTTCCACGATTTGACCCGAAGGTCATTTTGGGCAAAAACCGGGTCGGCCCACACCGCGACCGTTTTTGCCGCGGGTGCCCGTCCGTCCGTATTCTGCCGGATGGCCGCAAGGGTCCCAATGGACGGCAACAACGTGATCTCGCACTGAGTGGCGAGATATTGGTCCGTCCCCGGAAGGGTCAGCGCACCAAATGGGATGTAATGCAGAATCTCGTCCGGGATGAAAACCACCCGTTTGCCGATCAGCCGTTTCCCGACACCACCCAGAAGCTGGTTGGAAAGGACCCATGAAGCTTTCTCAAGTTCCTTGTCCGCCTCGGCAATCCGTTCCGCCTGTTTTTCGGGCGTCTCGAACTTGACCGAGCGACTGCGGGCCGTGATCCCGTCATAAAATTGGCGGGTGAACCGTTCGACGTAAACTCTTCCCATACCCCGGAAGGTCTCCATTCCGGTTGGCGTCACAACCCATGTAAAAAGGGTGGTTTCCTGGACGTCATAGGCCAGCAGGATCATATCCGGATCGAGCAGTTTTTGAATTTCCGGCAGGGTTAACGGCTTGGGATTCGCCATTTGTTCATAGCGGGGGTTACTTTTTTCCAGTTCCTGATTGGCGGCTTCGAAATCGGCCAGGGCCAGGTCGTACTCGACTTTCAGTTGTCTGGTACGGGACGGGTCGTTCTCCCCGCGTCCCAGTGCCTGACTCTTTTCATCGAGCACCTTCCGGGCTTTTTCCACACGGTCAAGGAGTCGCCGGTCAAGCCCTTCCCGGATCACCTGTTTTCTCGAATTCAACAATTCGACCAGCGTTCGGGCACGCCCGCGCTCCATGACTTCGAGCGCGCGGACGTTGTAGCCCAACTCCGGATGGCGTCTATGTGCTCGTTGGTACGTCCTGTAAACCAACGTGTAGGCTTCGTAGACACGTTGAATGGTGTTGTTCGAAAATGCCGTCCGACTCGATGTATCTCCCAGTCTGTCCCGCGCCGATTCGACCATCGCGACCGCTTTCCGGATTTCGGCGAGCGCGGTTTCATGATTTCCTTCATCCGACTCCAGCGTTGCCAGATTGGCAATGAAGGCAAGTTGCTTATTGGTGAACTCGGTCCCTTGTATGAGCTCGATGGCCCGCTGATGAATTTCCCTGGCCTGATCGGGGTCATATTTCATTTGATAGTTTACGCCGAGACCATTCAGGGCTACCGCCTCCTGGACGGTCATTCCCAACTCCCTGAAAATCTCGATCGCCTGTCGATTCAGACCAATGGAGATATCCATTATTTTAAGGGGGTTAAGGGTAGGGTCCAGGGTGATCCGTACAACATGCACGTCGGCCAGAACGCGCAGGGCCAGAGCTTCTCCTTTTCTGGACCCGATGTCCCGGAACGCGCGCAATGCTTTTTCAGCCAGAACGAGCGCCGGTTCTCCATCGTGGGCAAGGGACTTGATTTCACTCAATTCACACAGCGACCGCGCAAT
>JAAFHI010000345.1 GCA_013298335.1 Actinomycetota bacterium | reverse complement strand
GTGGCGATTCGCGGCGACGCCGAAGCGTCGAGGACGGGAGTGAGGACGGTGAGGCGAATCGCGTCACGAATGGTCATATACGCAGGGGATGAGGGAAGGAAAACAATGTCGGTCTCATCCGCGTGCGTTGGGGAACGTACTCCTGCGATTTCCAAAAGTGAAGGAAATTCGTACAGGCGTATTTTCAGCCCCGGCGGCGGTAAAAACGGTTCTACCGCGTCAGGGCGACCAGTGCGCCGATCCACAGCGCCGCGAGGACGAGCAGCAGGCCCGGCACGACCCGAAAGGCGAAGACCCGTCCGCCCGCCGTAAACGCCACGACGATTTTCGTGACGGTATTGGTACTCATCGCGGTCAGGATCGGGAGCACCGCCTGAGCCGGGGCGATCTTTCCCGCCGCCGCGAGCGAGGCAATCGAAATCGCCGCCGAATGGGTGTCGGCAAACCCGGCCAGCCCCGCCGCCACGATCAGTCCGGTCGAGCCGAGCCAGCGGTTGACGAGCGCCGACGCGACCATCGCCACTGACACGGTGGCCGCAAAAATCAGCGCCCCGCCGATTTTGAAGGCGCGTCCGGTCGGCGGTTCGTCCGCCGGATCGGCCTCGCGGTTGCGGGCCATGAAAAACACGCCGTAGCCGACGGCGGCCAGGCCGCCGATCAGCAGCGACAGCCAGAGCGTGAAAAACGTCGCCCGGTCGGTAATCCATAAAACCGCCGCCATCTGCGCCACGGTTGCAACCGTCGAGAGCACCGCCCCGGCCACCGCCGCGTCGAGTACCAGTCGGCTTTTGACGACCCGCCCGCCCATCGAACCGATGGTCGCGGCGCTCGAAATGAACCCCGAGACGAATCCGACCAGCGGCAGGCCGAAACGCGGACCGAGCGCCCGCAGCGAAACGTATCCGGCGGCCCCGATGCACATCACGATGACCACCAGTTTCCACAACGTCCGCGCGTTGAGCACGCCAAGCGGTCCGATGGGATGGTCGGGCGTGAGCGGCAGCACGACGAGCGCGGCGGCGGCCAGTAACAGGGCGTCCTGAAGTTCCTGTTCGGAAAGGTTGTTCTGGACGAAGGCGTGGAGGCGCGTCCGGGACGCCAGCAGAATCGCGACCACCACACCGGCGGCTGAAGCAACGCCCGGCGAACGGGTGGCGAGCGCGCCCAGCAGCAGGGTCACGAACAGCGCCATGATCGTGGTCAGCCCCGGATCGCGCCGACTCCGTTCACGATAGGCAAACGCCCCGAGACCGGTGACGAGGACGGCGGCGACCGCCAGCAGCAGTTCTCCGCCGATGGCCAGACTCAGGCCGCCGACGAGCGAGGTCAGCGCGAACGTACGAATCCCCGCCGGCGCGCGCAGCGGCCCGCTTCCCTTCCGGCGCTCGCGCTCCGCCCCGATGAGCAGCCCGATGCCGAGCGCGACCGCCAGCCGGATGACCAGTTGCTCGTTCATGAGAATCGCCTTTCACCGCCGGTCGAACTGAAAAAAGTTCTGTCGGGTTTTTTCACCCGCACAAACGACTTGGGGTATATTCGGTCGCACTCGCTCACTTCGACAGTTTTCCGTGACTCCGGCATGCCGACGCTTCCGCCCGACCAGGACCCACCGCTCGATTCGGCGGAAACCCTCTTTCCGCCCGAAACCGACCTGCCCGACGTTTCCTATGTCGGAGACGTCCTGCACGAGCGCTACACCATCGAACGCGAACTCGGCCGTGGGAGCATCGGCGTCGTCTACTTCGCCCGCGACCGAAACCTCCACGGTCGCCCGGTCGTCGTCAAGGTTCTCCTTGAAAAATCGGTCGTCAACGACTGGGCGCGCCGCAAATTTCAGCAGGAAGCGGAGGCCCTTGCCCGAATTGACCATCCGGGGATCGTGGGCGTCCTCGACGCCGGCACCATGCCCGACGGCAACCCGTTTCTGGTCATGCAGTACATCGAGGGTCACACCCTGCGCGGTTCGCTCCTTTCCGGCGCGGTGCTGCCGAAAACCGTCCTGCGCCTTGTTTTGCAGACCGCTCAGGCGCTCGACGCCGCCCACCGCGCGGGCATCTTTCACCGCGACCTCAAGCCCGAAAACATCATGATCCACCGGCTCGCCAACGGCGCGGAGCAGGTCAAGATCATCGACTTCGGCATCGCGCAGGTGAACGACTCGAAGATCGCCCCCGATACCGGGTCGTCGTTCGTGGCCGGAACCGTCCTCTACATGTCGCCCGAACAGCTTCGATCCCTCCCGGTCACCGGCGCGAGCGACCAGTTCGCCCTCGGCGTCATCACCCATGAAATGCTGGTCGGGAAACGTCCGTTCCTGCCGAAAACCATGTTTGAAATGCTCGATCTGCACCGGGCCGGGCTGAAACGGAAGCCGTCCGAGGCGAATCCGAACCTCCCGCCCGCGGTGGACGACGTGATCCTCCGCGCGCTGGCCTACGAAGCGGAAAACCGCTATCCGTCGGTGACGGCGTTTGCAGAGGCGCTCGCCATCGCCATCGGGGATTCCGAGTTCATTCCGACCGCGATTTCCAGACCGGTCGAGCCGGAATCTGAAGAAAAAAGCGACGCGACACTCAAAGGTTCCACCAATCCGCCGCTTGGCGACACGCGCAATCTGGGAAAGGGCACGGTCCGGATTCCGACAAACAACCGGAAAAGGGCCATCGCGCTGGCCGGGGCGTTGCTGCTGGCGACCGGCGGCGGGTATGTCGCGTGGCGGCGGTTCGTCTCCCCGGCAACCGACAGTTCGCCCGTTTCAAAAACGCCCGGCGTCCGGACGCTCGCCATCATTCCGTTCCGCAATCTCCAGCCCGACCCGAAAACCGACTACCTCGGAGCCTCGCTGGCCGACGCCGTCGTGACCAAACTCGGCTACGTCCGCAACCTCGTCGTCCGCCCGTCCATTTCCAACGAGAAATACCGCAACCAGGAACCCGACCCGCGCGTCCTCGCCGAGGAACTGAAGGTCGATACGCTGCTCACCGGGACCTATCTCAAGGAAGATAAAACCCTCCGCATCACCCTGCGCCTGATCGACGCCAGATCCAATGCCTATCTGTGGCAGGAATCCATCGACCTGACCGATGAAAAGCTGCTCACCGTGCAGGATCGGGTCGCCGAACAGGTCGTCGCGGGGCTGAACGTCTCGCTCTCGCCCGGCGAACACGACATGATCGCCAAGGAAACGCCGCGCAACGCCGAAGCCTACGAGTTTTACCTGCGCGGCGTGGACCGCTACCTCGTGAACGACTTCAAGACGGCGGTCCAGCTCCTCGAACAGTCGGTCGAACGCGACGGCGGCTACGCGCCCGCGTGGGCGCACCTCGGACGCGCCTACACCGCCTCGGCGAGTTTCCGGTTCGGTGGCCGGGAGGATTACCAGAAAGCCGCCGATGCCTACCGCCGCGCCCTCGCCATCAATCCCGACCAGATCGAGGCCAACGTCTTTTTCGCCAATTTCCTGACCGATACCAACCGCGTCGAGGAAGCCGTGCCGCTGCTTCAGGCGGCGCTGAAATCCAACCCGAACCACGCCGAAGCCCATTGGGAAATGGGGTACGCCTACCGGTACGCCGGACTGCTGAACGAATCCATCCGCGAATGCGAAACGGCGCGGCGCATCGACCCGGAGGTCAAACTCCGCAGTTCGGCCATGAACGCCTATTTCTACAGCGGACGCTACGCGGATTTCATTAAAAGTCTGCCCACCGGGAACGAATCGGCCTATCTGACCTTCTACCGGGGGTTCGGGAAGTACTACGCCGGGGAGTATCCGGGCGCGAAAGCCGATCTCGAAAAAGCCTACGCGCTGGACCCGACGCTGCTGTTCACGCGGGTCGGCTATGCCCTCGCCCGTGCCCGCGAGGGCGACCGCGCGACCGGCCTGCGCCTGATGCGCGAACTCGAAGCCAAAATCGACAAACAGGAAATCGGCGACGCGGAAGGAATTTACAAGGTCGCCCAGGCCTACGCCGCGTGCGGCGACCGGGTCGCAGGGCGGCGGGTCCTCACCCAGAGCATCAAGGGCGGTTTTTTCTGCTACCCATACATCGCGAACGATCCGCTGCTGGCGGAACTGCGCGCCGAACCGGGCTTCGCCGAAATCCTCGAAACGGCCCGAATCCGCCACGAAGCCTTCCGGAAACGCTTCGGCCCGCGGTGATTCCGCCGTTGCGACCGGCTCGCGCCGAATGCTAGATTCGCCGCGTTTCAAACGACGAACCAATCCGAACGACTGACCGCCCGCGTACGCCGTGAAGGACCTCCCACTTTCCTTCAAAAATGCGTTCGCTCGGAGTATTTCATGGCTGATGCCTACGATTTGATCGTTATCGGAGCCGGATCGGGCGGCCTGACCGCCGCCGGATTCGCCGCGCAACTCGGCGCGAAAGTTGCGCTCGTCGAAAAACATCGCGTCGGCGGCGACTGCACCTGGACCGGCTGCGTGCCGAGCAAGGCGCTGCTGAAAGCCGCGAAAATCGCCCACGAAGTCCGCCACGCGGCCCATTACGGCATCATCGCCGAACCGCCCCGCGTGGACATGAAGCAGGTGCGCGAATACGTCCGGAACATCGTCGCCGAGGTCTACAGCCACGAAGCGCCCGACAAACTCCGCCACGAAGGCATCGAGGTCTTCATCGCGCCGGCGAAATTCATCGACGCCCACACCATTTCGGCGGGCGAGCAGACGCTGACCGCGAAGTACTTTCTCATCTGCACCGGCGCGCAGCCCGCCCCGCCCGGCATCGCGGGCATCGGCGACGTGCCGTACGTCACCTATGAACAGCTTTTCGACAACGACGTGCTTCCGAACCGCCTGCTCGTCATCGGCGCGGGCCCCATCGGAATGGAAATGGCCCAGGCGTACCAGCGGCTCGGTTCAAACGTGACGATGATCGCCAAACGGCTGCTCCCGAAGGAAGAACCGGAGGTTTCCGAGGTCATCGAGCGCGTCTGCGGGCGCGAGGGAATGCAGTTTCTCAAGGGACGCGCGATGTC
>JAAFHI010001002.1 GCA_013298335.1 Actinomycetota bacterium | reverse complement strand
CATTTTTCCCGAAGATTCGGCCGGTTTCACAACCGCCGGACGGACGGCTTCTTCCCTCTTCTTTCCCGTCTGCGGGGAAGGACACCGATCAGCCGCCGAAGCAATTCCGATCAGTGCGTCGAACAGAGGGGCGGTTTCGTCTTTCAGACCTCTGGTTTCGAGGATTTCCCGATAATCCGCTTTTTTTTGCTGACCCATATCCATTCCTCGTCGAGAAGTTCCGACCGAAAGCTTTCTTCCGGTCGGACGAGTTAGTCGGCAAAGGCGTCAAAAAGTGAGAGTTGGTCCGATGAGCACCAACTTTTCTTCCTTCCTTTCCGCCCTGCCACGATTTCAAGAACAGGCAATTGACGTGCCAGTCCCGGCGGGGCCGTTGCCGGTTCCGGGGACAATGTGTGTTGCCGGAGTTCTTCCCAGACCTTCGTCGAGGAGATCGTGTCGGGATGCGCCATGACCTGACGGAACAGGTCCGCCGTCCCTTCACCCCAAGTTTCGAGAGCGGTAGCGACAAATCGACCTTGCGAAAGGTGGATCGCCAGCATTTTCCTACCGGTTCGTTCCAGAATTGCTTCCTGGACCGTACCCTTCCACGCGAAGTAATAGATCCTGACTGGTTTCGAACTGGTTACACGCCGGTACCGGCCCGCAGCTTGAATTCGGGTAATGACCCGCGGATTGGAGCTCTGGAAGAAAATGGCGGTATGGAAAGCGATGAGGTTCCCGGTTTTGGCCAGTTCGGCGTTGGCGAGAACCACCATACGGCCTGAAGATGCCACCGCTTCGAGCCACTCGCTACGATCCGCCGGGTTGATGTCGGCGGTCAGATGCGAACAGGGGATCCCGTTCTCCTCCAGCAGCCGCTGGATTCGCTGGGCCACTCCGAAACTGGTGTAGTCGAAGTAGATCATCGACCGTCGCCCCTCCGAAATTTCGGCGCGAACGATCTCGAGCAGGGCCTGTTCCTTGGCACTCGGGAGACTGTCCGGCAGATTTTTCGGAAAGACCTGGACTTCCTTCCCGATCGCTTTCCAGCCGCGGGGGTTGTCGAGGTAGTTGGCGAGCGTCGAAAGCGCCCAGTTTTGAAGGTGGTTGTGGCCGAAACGTGAATTCACGTAATGGTCGATAAACTGACGATGCAGATCGTCGAAACCTTCAAGCAACGGCCCATCGACGTCGAACAATCTTGTCTCGTAGCTTATCGGCTGGGGTGCGAGGACGTCCTCCAGATCGAGGTAGGTCGTAAAGTTTGCGATCGGACCCGCCCCGGTGAACCCCACGGTCTGGAAATGGGGCAATATTCCACCGGCTTCCCGCCAACGGGTGTTCTTTTCTTCTTTTCCGTTCGGCAGTCTCAGGGTGGTCGTGATCGTTTCCTCGATCCCGAAATCCCTGACCAGTCGCCGCGCGCCGCCCGTTTGATTCGGTCCATACCCGAGCGCATTCATTTTTCTCGGCGCCAGCCGATTGAGCAAACCCCGAAACGATTGGACCGTCCCGTTACTGAGGGTCGCGGAAAGTCCGACGAATTTCGTGCCGCCGCCGATGATGCGGGAAATGGCCGCCCCCTGGTCGGAATCGTTATTGAATTCATGAATCTCGTCGACCATGACGCCGTCGAAGAAGCCCTTCAGGTAACGGGCGACGAACGTGGCTACCGGCCAGACGTATCCCACCTTCGAATCGTATTGCCACAGGGCCGTTCCAGCGTCGTAGCTCGGTTTGCTTTTCCGCGGGTGGACCGCTCTTCCGGTATCGGGATTGGTTTCCACGGTTTGAAAAGTTCCCTCGAGCCGACGGCGAAGGAATTCCGTTCTGGATCCTGCATCGAGCAGCGCTTTCAGGACCTGCTCCCGATTTGCGTCCTGCGAACGTTTCGCTCGGGCCTCGGTCAGTTGCGTGCCGGAAAGGAGACGGCGAACCGGAACGGTGGCCTGGCGCCAGGCAGGTTGCCGCTTGACGCGCTCGCGCGTAACCACAAAGAACGTCAGCTTGGTGTCGGTCAGGTACCCCGGGAAGGTGGGGCTTCCCTTTCGGAGATCGTTCAGACTGAAACGCCGGCGTTCCTCACCCCCGGCTTCTGTAATATGCCCCTGTTCATCAAGCTTCACGACCTGGAGTCCGGATTCGTCGCTCCCGCCGCCTTTGCGCTCCCGCCGTCCCCGCGGGCCCGCTCCGAAATGGCCGACTTTGACGACCCGAACCAGC
>JAAFHI010000871.1 GCA_013298335.1 Actinomycetota bacterium | reverse complement strand
CTGCTTTTCCCATAGCCTCCCTGCGGTCCGGCTATGGGCTATCCTCTCAAAAACCAAAACCTGGTTTTGCTGACCACTGACTACTGGCCACTGACTACTATTCCGCCCCTGCAATGAGCCGGTTCAGGTCGTCAACGCTCAGACGGTAGGTCATATTGCAGAAATGGCAGGTCATTTCCGCCTGTCCCTGCTCGGCGATCATGCTTTCCATCTCCGCCGCGCCGAGGGCGGAAATGATCGACTCGGCGCGTTCCTGCGAACAGGAGCAGCGGAACGTCAGCGGTTTGCGCGCGAGGATGGTCGGTTCAAGGCCGCCGAGGGCCACGTTCAGAATATCTTCCGGCGACGCGCCGCCGAGAATCAGTTCGGTACTCGACGGCGCGTGCATCACGGCCTTTTCGAGATGTTCGAGAATGTCCTCGGTCACGTCGGGCATTACCTGAATCAGAAAACCGCCCGCCGCCGCAACGTTGCCGCTCCCGCGATCCATGTAGACGCCGAGACTCATCGCCGACGGGACCTGTTCGGAATTCGTCAGGTAGTAGGTCAGATCCTCGGCAATCTCGCCCGACACGAGCGGCACCGACCCGCGGTAGGCGTCCTTCATGAAGCCGATTTCGAATCCGGCGTCGCGGATGACGTGCAGCACGCCCTTCCCGACCGCCGCGCCGACGTCGAGCTTGCCGTCGGGCCGCAGCGGCATGTCGGTCTGCGGATTCTGGACGAACCCGCGCACGTTCCCATGCGCATCGGCATCGACGGAGATCGTCCCGACCGGACCGCGTCCCTCGACGTGAATCGTCAGCCGTTCCATCTCCTTCATGTTGCTCGCCATCAGGGCCGCGCCGGTGAGTACGCGACCAAGCGCAACCGACGCGGTCTTCCACGTCAGATGCCGGCGGCAGGCTTCCTGAACGAGATTGGTCGTGACCGTCGTCACGCACCGGACGGTTTCATTGGCGGCAATGGCGTAGAGCAGGTAATCGGGATTGGAAGACATGAGTGGTTAGCAGTCAGTAGTCAGTAGTCAGTAGTCAGTAAGGGCGCGGAGCGTCCGACATATCGTTAGCCTATGGCGTGAGCCATAGGTCAGGGGTCAGGGGTCAGAAAATTGCCCGGCTCGGAAACAGGCGCAAGTCAAAAGGTCTCCCTGTCTCCTCGTCTCCTTGTCTCCCTGTCTCCCTGTCTCCTTGTCTCCTTGTCTCCCTGTCTCCGGCTCGGTCATCGTCAGTGATAGCTGCGCTCACCCGCGCGGATGGCGACCTTCAGCACGTTTTCGGGGGGCGGCAACGGGCAACTGAAGTTCGGGTTGTAGGCGCAGAAGGGATTGAAGGCGCGGTTGAAATCCAGCACGTATTCGCCGGACGCATTCTGCTCCAGTTGAATGTATCGCCCCGCGCCGTAGGTCTCCTTGCCGGCGGTCGTGTCCTGAAACGGCACGAACAGTTCGCTCGAATCGTCGAACGGCGCGGGAGAATCCATCTTCAGGGCCATCAGCGAGCACGGCACGCCGTCCACCGTGAAGGTCAGCACGCCGAAGCAGCGGTAGACCCGGTCGTCGTTCGGCTTGGTCGCAGCCATTTTTATCGGGGCCGTCGTCGTGCAGGGCGCGAGCTTGCAGACGAAACGGTACTTCGCATCGAACGCAAAATAGTTCAATCCCTTGAACGTCGCCCGCTCCGCCGCCGGAATCGGCGATTCGTCGGAATTCCGGAAGGCAAGTTCCTTGACCTTGCGCTGCTTCCCGATGGCGGCCTGAACCGCGTCCGGCGAGGCCGTCGGATCGTCGAGCGCATCGACGGACGGCTCCTTCGCCGGGGTCACCGGCAGGCGCGGGTTGCCCTTTTCGGGCTTCACGACCGGACGCGCCGGCTCGTTCGAACACCCGACCAGCATCGCCATCAGAAAAAAGAGAAAGACAAATCGCATGAACGGACCAAAAGAAAAACGCGGAATCACGACGGACTCCGCGTTTTGCCTCTCGGAGGCGGGTTTGTCAACGCTCAGAAGCTGTACGGACGCCCGTAACCGACCGACGGCACGACCGTCACCACGTCGCCGTTGGTGACCGCCGTCCGGACGCCATCCATCAGACCGATGTCGCAACTGTTGACATAAATACTGATGGAGTCCTTTTTCTCGCCGCGTCCGTTGTAAAGCTCCTTGCCGAGTTTGTCGAATTTCGCGGTGAGCTTGCTCAGGGCATCGCCCACGGTCGTGGCCTCGACCGGCACGGCCCGCACGTTGTTGGTCAGGGGAAGGTAAATCGAAGACAGTTCGATCATGACAGGCATCGTCGTGGTTCTCTCCATTCAGAAACAAAACAGAAAATTTCAAAGGAAGCGCCGCACCATAGCCGGGAGCAGCGAACGGTTCTGTTTGTTACACCACTGAAGAAGGGATGAAGGATGAAGGATGAGGGATGAAAATCCGGGAGTCTGGGAGTCCGGGAGTCGGGAAATTGGAATCTGTCTTGACTCCAAGACTCCCAGACTCCCGACTCCAAGACTCTTCAGTTCCAGTCCCCGGTAATCGGCACGTCGGTGTCGGTTCCGTAGAAGT
>JAAFHI010000242.1:2470-6008 GCA_013298335.1 Actinomycetota bacterium | reverse complement strand
GGGGTCGGGTATCAGGGATCAGGTTTTTTGAACACCATGAACGATTCCGCCACCTTCGAACTCGTTTTTGAAGCTCCGTTCATCGAATCACCCGAAAACTGGCCGTGGCCCGTCGCCGAGATCCAACCGTATACCTTTATCGCCATTTCCCGGAATTCAGATGACCTGGAAATCGGGTTGTTCATGGCCCAACTGGCTGACTCCAACCGCCTTGAAGGTGAAAGATCCATCCAGGCAATTCTGGACGGCCTCATCGAGGCCGAATCATTGATTCTCAGCGGCGGGTTGGGTGTTTTTCTGGAAAATAGCGCAATCCATCCGGGGTGTTGCTGCGGACTTGAAGACTGGCGCGAGTGGTTTGACGATATTCGTGTCGCCAAACGGCCCTGGTGGGGACACGATCCCTATCCGTGGTCCAAACAGACCGGTGAGACCGTCCGTTTCTATTCCGACGGCGGCTGCGAATTTACTGAAACTGAAGAAATGATTGAAGTTCCGGTTAGGCGGATTCAGGAAGAAGAAGCGCGGCTCGATCGCGAATTCAGCGGATTTCTTTACCGGATTCGGGTATGGGCGAAGGCGCTCGGGTATCGGAATACCGAACGGCTGATTTGCAAACTCGACCGGGAGTTCCAGGTTTCCGCCCCGGATCAGCCGGCTTCTTCCTAAAAAAGACCTATTCCGCTTTTTTCGCCTTCGGCTGACGCTTCGGCTTGGGAGGCAGGTTGAGCTTTTTCTTCAACTCGTCGGATGACGACAGGTAGTACCGATCTCCATCCTCATCCTCGCCGTCCTGAAACAGCACCCTGCCGGAAACGGCAATGCCGATGACTTCGCTGACCAGGGTGCAGGTGTCGTAAATATCGCCACCCCCGAAATTTTCATCGTGGACGGTCAGCGTCTTTCCCGAACGCTTCACCGCCTTTTCCCAGCGCGGATTGCCGATTTCCTTTTCCGGGACGAAGAAATAGGAACCTTCCGTCCGCGTCAGATGGTCATACGCGATTTTCGCGGTGGCCTCGTCCGCGAACGTCAGCTTGCCCTTGAAGACGTAGTAGGTACTCATCGAAGGTGTCAGGTTTCGGGTGTCGGGTTTCAGGTTCGAATCAGGCTTTTAATCCTTGATTTCGAATTTTATGAAGGACAAATCAATCACAGTTTTTCGGATTTATTACCGAGAGAGACTAAACTTCAACCCTAAAATGGTTTGAACCTAAAACCCGACACCCGATACCCGACACCTTTTACGGAAGCGGCATATACAACGCCGTCAGCATCCCGATCGGGAATTCGTGCCAGATGTCGAAATCGCTGCACCGGATGAACCCCTGCCCTTCGAGCATCCGGTAGCGCGCTTCCCCGGTCGGACGCGCCCAGGTGGCGAGGATCGTCCGGGCCCCGGCGGCGCGGGCGATTTCCAATCGTACGTGGTCGAGTTTGCGGGCAAGGCCGTGGCGGCGGGCTTTCGGGTGGACCACCAGCCGGTTGATCTTCCCGAACGGCGGTACCTGTTCGAAATCGAGGTACTTGAAGAGATCCCCGGCAGGGGCGTCCTCGATGGTCGGATGAATCGAAACCCGCCCGGCGGCGAGCACCATCCCCTGATTCATCACCGCCCAGTGCTGGTAGACCGGATTTTCCTCGTCGTCGTCTCGGAATTCATCGCCGGGGAATTTTTCCCGTTCGATGCCGTTGGGAATCCACGCCTCGACCCGCAGGCGGTAAATTTGACGGAGTATTTCCGGGTCGAAAACCTGAACCGGTTCAAGTGAGGAAAAGTCGCCGGTAAAGGGATCGTCCGAAAAAGTGGTCATGAAACCGAATTCCGCCTGTTCGTTATGTAGTACGGGAAGTGCGACCGCGTTGAAAAACCGTCCAGAGCGTTCCACCGAGAATGACCACCGCCATCGCGCCCCAGATGATCGCCCACAGGGTCGGCGGCAATCCGGTCATTTTCGCCATGTTCTGGGCATCGGTGTGCGTATTGGACGAAACGGAAATGAGGAAAAGCGTCTTGATGTCGATCAGGGCGTTCAAACAGCACTGCACCGCCAGAAAGTTGACCGCAAAGTGCGCGACGCTCGCCGGAAGCACGCGACCGAGAAACAGCAGCGACCCGGCGAGAAGCAGTCCGGTCACCATGCTGAAAAGCGTCCCGGTCATCGCCCAGATGCCGACCAGTCCGAGCAGAATCACCCCGCTCGCGCCGAACATCCCCCACCGAACGGGGCTTACGAAACTCCGGCGCATTCCGCCGAGCCACAACGCGCCCGCGAGCGCCAGCGGAAGCATCATCAGCCACGAGGCCCCGCCGTTGACGAACCCGGCGGCCATCATCAGAACGATGATCCCCATCGCCGACAGCAACCACTTGGCGCGGCTCTCCCGCTGGGCAAGCAACAGCACCAGCGCGCCGAAAATCGTCGTTCCCAGATACCCCGCGCTCGAAATCAACAACCCGAAACCACCCCGCGTCATCGTCAGGCCGCTGGTGTTCGGATCAACGGTCATGCTCGACACGCTGCCGCCGGTCAGAATCGTCGCCAGCGCATGCCCGCCTTCGTGGATGTAGGTCACGAACAGCCGGATCGGGTACGTCAGCCAGTCCGCGAACGGCACGGCGCTCAGAATCAGGGTCAGACCGGTCGCGAGCGCGAGCCACGCCAGCGGGTTGCCGCGTTTTGAATCGGAAGCCGGTGCGGTCGTTTCAAAATTCTTCGGGAAATCGAACTGATTCATATGCGCTCCTGGGAAAGTGGCGTGACGGAGGAAGTGCCGAAAGTGAATGGACGCTGAATCGTTTACGCATCCTCTAACGGGATGGTTCGGTTGTCAAACGGGTTGTTCCAGCCGAAAAGCCGGGAAACCCGGCAGGAGTTCTCTTTTTCCGCGAAGTTTTGGCAAGATGAGTCCGAAATCGTACCCTGCCCGAAAAGTTGTGAGTTGAATTTAATGTTGCTGCACAGCCTCAAACTTCAGAATCTGCTCAGTTTCGGCCCCGATTCGCCGGAAGTCCCGCTCGGCCCGCTTAACGTCATCATCGGCCCGAACGGCTCCGGAAAATCGAACTTCATCGAAGCGATTTTGCTTTTGCAGGCACTTCCAAAGTCCTTCTTGGATGGAATCCGAAAAATGGGGTCCATTCATGACCTGATCTGGAAGTCAAAGGGTTCGACTTGGGAAGCGCAAATAGAAGCAGTTATCAATGATCCAATTTTTGTTTCAGAGTACGACCCTGTCCAGTTTGAGAAAAACACCGCGCCTTGGATTCCCATCAAATACTCATTATCAATGGCAGTCGTATCTCAAGGCGCGATAATTACCAAAGAGAAGGTAGAAAAAACAGAACCAGCGACCCCGGATCAATCCCCAGAAATTTTTTTTCGACGGGACGAGAAGGGAGTATTTATCCGAGACAAGGAGAATCAGCTAACAACTTCTGTTTCTCCTCCATTCCTCAATGTCGTTTCTAGTGGGACACTCAGGTCAACCGGAATTGATGACTCACAATCAATTCTTTCCCAAAGAAAAGACCCAG
>JAAFHI010000242.1:1301-2460 GCA_013298335.1 Actinomycetota bacterium | reverse complement strand
TCTTTCAAAAGTTAAAATTTATAGAAATTGGTCATTTGGACGTGATGCCGCTCTAAGGCAACCTCAACCGGCTGATTCCCGAAACGACTTTCTCGAAGAAAACGGCCTGAATCTCGGCCTTGTTTTGAACCGCATCCGTCGGGAACCCAAGGCAAAGAAACAACTTCTGGACGGATTGAAGGCACTTTACGCGGGAATCGACGATTTTGACGTTACGGTTGAAGGCGGGACCGTTCAGGTTTTTCTTCAGGAAGGCGACATAACGATTCCGGCGACGCGGCTTTCCGACGGGACGCTCCGCTACCTCTGCCTGCTCGCGATTCTCTGCCACCCTTCCCCTCCGCCGCTGATTTGTATTGAGGAACCCGAACTCGGCCTCCATCCCGATCTGATGCCGACACTCGCCGACCTCATGCGCGACGCGTCCGAACGAACGCAAATCATCGCCACCACCCATTCCGACATTTTGGTGGACGCCCTCACCGAAACGCCCGATTCGATCCTCGTTTGTGAAAAACACAACGGCTCAACCACCCTCAAACGACTGAATCAGGAAAACTTGAAGGTCTGGCTGAACGACTATTCCCTCGGTGAACTCTGGCGTAGCGGCCAAATCGGGGGGAATCGCTGGTGAAGATCACGATTTACGTCGAAGGCGGCGGTGACCGGAAAGACCTCCGGGCAAGGTGCCGCGAAGGATTCACCAAATTTTTCGAGAAGGCCGGTTTCGCAGGGCGAATGCCCGGCATCGTCGCCTGCGGTTCACGAATGGATGCCTTCCGCCGGTTTTCGGCTGGAATTTCCCAAGCCGACGAAGGCGATTTCATCGTACTGCTGGTGGATTCCGAAGCGCCGGTGAGAACGGAACATCAGGAACGTCCGTGGCTGCACGTCAAGAACCGTGAAGGCGACCAGTGGGAAAAGCCGCCTTCCGCCGAGGAAGAAAACCTGCACTTGATGGTTCAGTGCATGGAAGCGTGGTTTTTCGCCGACAAGGCCGCACTCGAAGCCTACTTCGGAAGGGAGTTTCAGGTTTCCGCGCTCGGAAACATTCAAAACGTCGAGACGATTTCAAAACACGACCTTTTCGAACAACTGAAACGGGCTACGGCGAGAACGAAAAAAGGCGCGTACGGCAAAGGGAAAGATTCTTTTGAAC
>JAAFHI010000242.1:0-1291 GCA_013298335.1 Actinomycetota bacterium | reverse complement strand
AGAAAGTCCGCGGTGCCTCGCGTTTCGCGGCCCGCCTGATCGCGACATTGGAAACCCACTCCGGTCAGTAGTTTCCGGTAAAAACGAAGCCGGGCCGGGAAAAAATTCCCCGACCCGGCTTTTGCTTCACTTGTGGACGGCAATCAGTCCGCGAGGAGAATCTTGGCGATCGTGTTCAACTGCATGAACGACGTGCCCTCGTAAATCTTGCCGATCTTGGAGTCGCGGAAGTACTTCTCGACCGGGTATTCCTTCGTAAAGCCATAGCCGCCATAGATTTCCACAACCTGCGAGGTGACTTTTTCGGCCACCTGCGACGTGAACCACTTGGTCATCGCCGCTTCCTTCACGAAGGGCTGGCCCGCGTCGCGCAGCCGCGCCGCGTTGTAGACCAGCAGCCGCGCCGCCTCGATTTCGGTCGCCAGTTCCGCAATCTGGAACTGGATCGCCTGAAAATCGGCGATGCGCTTGCCGAACTGCGAGCGCTCCTTGGCGTACTTCATCCCGTATTCGAGCGCGCCCGCCGCGACGCCGACCATCTGCGCGCCGATGCCGATGCGGCCTTCGTTGAGGGTTTCAATCGCGTACTTGTAGCCCTTGCCGACTTCGCCGAGCACGTTGCCCTTCGGCACGATGGCGTCTTCCAGAATCAGTTCGCAGGTCGAGGACGCCCGGATGCCGAGCTTGTCTTCCTTCTTCCCGATGGAGAAACCCGGGGTGTCGCGGTCCACCAGAAAGGCGGTGATGCCCTTGTAGCCCGCTTCCGGGTTGATGTTGGCGAACACGATGAAGAGATCGGCTTCCCCGGCGTTGGTGATCCAGAGTTTGCGCCCCGTCAGCGACCAGTGGTCGCCCTTGTCGGTCGCGCGGCAGCCGAGCGCGAAGGCGTCGCTTCCCGAACCGGCTTCCGACAGCGCGTAGGACGCGACCGAACCGGACGAGAGCTTCGGAAAGTATTTTTTCTTCTGCTCGACCGTGCCCCAGCGGATGAGCGCGTTGTTGACGAGCGTGTTCTGCACATCGACGATGACGGCGGACGAGGCGTCCACCTTGCCGAGTTCCTCGACGGCCAGCACGGCCATGAAGAAGGAACCGCCCGAGCCGCCGTACTCGGCGGGGACTTCGATCCCCATCAGGCCGAGGTCGAAAAACTGTTTCAGCAAGCCCTGGTCAAATTTGGCGTCGCGGTCCATTTCGGCGACTTTGGGGCGAATCTGTTCGCGGGCGAAGTCGGCGACGCTGTCGCGAAACATCCGTTCGTCTTCAGTGAGTTGGGTCAGCGCGGGAATGG
>JAAFHI010000622.1 GCA_013298335.1 Actinomycetota bacterium | reverse complement strand
GGGAGGCCTTTTCGAATGAAACGCAACGCCGTCGGGACGCCTGCCGCGGCTTCCGGAAATCTCGCGAATGACTGGCAGCCGAATCCGAACAATCTCGCCGCCGGATACACCCTGGCGGTGAATCTGTACGACGCAGGCCGGTATCACGAGTCTCGAAGCACCCTCAAGAAACTGTTGCGCGCAAAGTCGGACATTCCCGAGGCGCTTTCACTCATGGGTGACATCTACGCGAACTTTGGGCGCGACGCCGAGGCGATTTCGAGCTACCGACGCGCCCTGACCGCCGACCCGCACTACGCCCCCGCCGAATTCAACCTGTCCCTCGCGTTACTCGGGAGCGGCCATTGGCGGGAAGGGTGGAAACGGTTCGACGCGAGGCTCGGTTTTCTTGACGATTCACTTTTCCCCGGCACGCCGGCTCCCGCCTGGGAGGGGCAACCGCTGGCCGACAAGTCGATTCTGGTCTGGAACGAACCGGGGTTCGGTGACGTGATCCAGTTCGCCCGTTTTCTCCATCCGTTGCTTGAAGCGGGGGCAAACATCTTTTTTCGGTGCCCCGAAGAATTGCGCCGACTGTTTGAGTTTTCCTTTCCGAAGCTGAATTTCGTCCCGGTGGACGGGCCGTATCCCGCGGTCGATTACAAATGTCCGCTGTTGAGCCTCCCGCGCTGGATTGGAAACGGAAATCCGAAGGTGGGTTCACAACAAGGGTCATACCTGAAAGCCCCGCCCGGCGTTTCACCCGCGCCCGCCCGAACCGCCCGCGTTGGAATCGCATGGGCGGGAAACGCACGACACCGGGAAAACGCGACGCGGTCGCTTCCACCCAAGTTTCTGCTCCCGGTGTTCAAGGCGTTTCCGACCGTCGAGTTCGTTACTCTCCAACCGGACGTCATCCCGGCCTCAGATTTAGCGAACCGGCTGACGGATTGGAGCCAATCCGTCCGGGACTTCGCCGACACGGCGACACTTTTGGGCAATCTCGACGTGCTGGTGACGGTCGATACTTCGGTCGCCCATCTCGCCGGAGCGCTGGGGTGTCCCGTGTGGATTCTGCTCCCTTTCCCCGCGGAATGGCGGTGGGGATCCCGCCGCCGCCGGACCGACTGGTATCCGACAGCCCGGCTGTTCCGACAACCGCGCGCGGGTGATTGGTCGAGCGTGATCGAAGACCTCCGGAAAACAATGGCGAAGTTCATCCGACCCGCCTGAAACCTTTATCCTCCGGTTACAAACGCCAGTCGCCGAATCCGGGCAAACCCGATCAATCCCGTGATGCAGGCCAGCGCGACGAGCCAGATGACGGGAAACGTAAGCCGACGCACGAGGTTTCCCGCCGGTTCGTCCTTGAAGTCGAATTTCGGGAACCGGTCGAGATCGTCTTCGGTGGTGGGGATTTTTTGAAATACCCGCCCGGCGAACCAATTGCGCCATGTCTTATGGAACTCACCGACCTGACCAAGAAATTGTTCATGGCGGTGGCGTCCGTTGCCCGCGAGGTCGCCGAGCAAAACGTAGGCGAGCGTAGCCGGCGAGAGGTAGCGGGTCGTGTCGCCGAAAGTACGGCGGGCGGTCCGCCCCGACTCGAAGCGGCTCAGGAGTGGTTCCAGCCGGGCTTCGACCGCCGAATCGCGTGCCATTTCCAGCATGGCGAAATCCTCTTTTGCCTGACCGGAGGGGTCCGAATGGCGCAGTTCCGGATGATCGTCGAGGTACTTCCCGAGCAGGCCACTTCCTTCCTTCTCAGCCTTGAGCGTTTCCCGCCGGACCCCGTTTACGAATTCGACCCGGGAAGGCGGCGGGGACCACAGCGCCGCGGCCAGATTCAGGGCGGCGGGCACGACGATGACAATCGCGAGGAAAAATACGGCGGCCACGACCGCGTTCGTAGCCGGACTGCGTCCGAACGACGCGATGACCGCCGACAAGGCGAACCAGCAACCCGCGTAACCCGCCGTGACCAAGCACCAGAACGCGGTTTGAACCGGCGCTTCCCACCAACGAATTCCTGCCAACGCGCCGATTGCCAACGCGCAGCCGAGGAAAACCGGAAGAACCAGCGCCGCGCGAGCTGAAAGTTTGGCCGCGACGAGGTATGGAAGAGTCGCTCCGCTCGCTACGAGGAGCCCGACCATCCCGTTTTCCCGCTCCGAGGCTCCAAGGTCGTAGCAAAGGGCCAGAATTACCAGTGGAAGAATCGAAACCACCACAAACGCCAGGTCGAGGCCGCCCGCGGCCAGTTGATAAGGACTTTCAATGCTCTCGATTGTCAGAAAGGTGTCCTTTAACCCGGTCGAAATGCTGTAGGCGTTGGGGCTGACGTCACTTGACCCGATGGCGGTGAAGGCAAGCGGGGCGGGAGCGCGCATGGCGTATGGCCGGGCGCTGTATGCTCCAGCATAGTAAGGATGTCGCGGCCCCCATTCAGGATAGACAGGCAGCTTGCCCTCGGTACGGAGTTGTTCGACTTCCGCGCGAAGCTCCACCCGCAGGTTTTCGCGTGCTTTGGCTTCGAAAGCGCGCTGGTCGTTCTGTTTGCGTTCCTGCTGGCGGGTGGTTCGGTAGCCGGTGAAAACGCCGACCGCGACCGCCGCCGCAAGGCTCAGGGCCACCAGCGCCACCGAGCCATCCCGGAACAGCAGTTTCATTTCTTGGCGGAACAATTTGAGAAACATGGCGAACCTCATTCCAGGCGTGGACGCCTGGCGCAGACAAAAACCGCCACCGCGATGGCAAACAACCAACCGCCGAGGATGGCGAGACTGAACCCAATTTCCCGCGCGGCCCAGCGCCAGTCGGGGGCCTGATAGGAAAAGGGAGGAATTTTTGACCAAAGCGTGATGTCGGCTTCGTAATCCCAGATTTTGTCGGTGTTTCCTTGCGCCACGATGTCGGCGTTGAGCGAGTTGACCATTTCCCAGCGATAGCGTTCGGCGGCGTCGCTGAAATGGCGGTGGTGGGCGAAATCGGTGCCGGTCATGCCGGACGAAACCGCTTGGATCGCGACGAGCGGGGCAATGAATCCGGACCGTTCAAGAAAACCGCGCTGCCGCTCGTACTGGTCGAAAAGCGCCAGAAAGTGTTTGTCGTTCGCCCGCGTATCGTTTTCCTCACCCTTGGCGAGCATCACCGCCTCGGGGTTGACCGGGAGTTTTTTCGGATCGTCCACGTTGTATTTGGCCAACAACAACCGGGTGATCTCCGCGACCTGTTTATCCCAGTCCCCGTGTCCCCTGGCTTCCTCGCGAATCGCCTTGCGAAATTCGGCGGCGGATGGAATCGGATGCCTCGTCGCCCCCGCGTCGGCGACGAGGCGCGGGGCCAGCAGACAGTTGAAGCCCCAGAAACCGAACAGGATGATCGCCGCCCCGCGCGACGTTCGGGCGCGCGCGGAAACGGCAAGCGAACCACCAATAAACAGTAGAAGATAGGC
>JAAFHI010001026.1 GCA_013298335.1 Actinomycetota bacterium | reverse complement strand
GTGATGACATTTCCGGAACCAGCAGTCCTAAGAAATACAGTGCGACTCTGGGGCAAAGAGGGACAGCACCGAATCAACAACCGCCCAAACGACCCAGCCAATCAACACCAGCAAAAAAACAACGAAAAAGCCGCCACCGACAAATGTCCACTTGAAGGCACGAACCGGATTGCCTTCCGGCTGCCCTGCTTGTTGGTAAAGGTAAATACCGAAGCAGAAGCAAAGGGCACTGACAAAGAGGGAAAGTGGTGTCAGCACCGCCGTTGCATTTGAGGCGTAGAGAAAGTCGTAAGCCAGACCGAGACCAAAGAACACATTCGGGGTGATGAACAGTACGTCCCTCCAGCCACCTTCAAACGCCACCCGCTCGCGATAGTCGGCCAGAAAACCCGCCGCTGCGGCTGCCGCGTTCATGGTGACCGGCATTGCGTAGGTTGAAGGAACGACGATGCCTGCACACCGCGTACAGAAGGTCGTCTCCGGCGTGAAGCAATCCGCCTGATGACAGATTTCGCACCGCATCGCCAAAAGCTCACGCTTGATGGTGATCGTGGACATTCAACTTCACCATTTGCCCGACTGAAGCGGGTGACGCCGGACTACATCCCGTCGGGCGGCTGCCAGAGTTCGATCTTGTTGCCTTCCGGGTCATAGACCCAGCCGAACTTGCCGTATTCCGATTCATCGACTTTATCGTCAACCCGGACGCCCTCCGCCCGCAGCGCGTCGAGCGTGGCGTGCAGATCCTCGACGCGGTAATTGACCATGAAACGCGATTCGCTCGGACCGAAGTAGTCGGAATCGTTCTTGAAGATCGACCAGGTGGTGGAGGCTTCGCGTTCGGGGGTTTCGTGTTCGCGCCACTTGAAGGCCGTACCGCCCCACGTCTCGACCGGAATGCCGAGATGGGTCTTGTACCACTCGCGCATCGCGTCCACGTCCTGCGCCTTGAAAAAGATGCCGCCGATACCGGTTACACGGGTCATGGGGGAATGCCTCCGGGGAGAAGTGTTTTTTGGATTCGCAAAACACTACGTTGGGGCACGGCGGGCGTCAATGAAAAGCGATTTGGAACTTGGAAACCGGAAAGCGGGATTTGTTCCGGAAGGACTACAATCGCTACATTTCGGAACTGCCTGAAGCCCCACGTCTCTTCAAGGGAAAAGCGATCCGATGAAACAAAATCCATTTGATGAAATTTCCGTCGAAACGTACTTGTTCGAGGAACCGCTTCGTCAGATTCGCCATGAATATGTTGACGGCAACATTTTCCCAATGCCGGAAACGATGGATCGTCATAACCTGATTGCCGGAAACGTACTCGCCCGGTTGAGCTTCCATCTTTCCGAGAACAACCGATGCCGGGTCTTCATGTCCGACATGAAACTCAGGATTGAAACAACCTTCTACTACCCGGACGTGATGGTTGCCTGCGACCCGCCCGAAGGTCGCGATCCGTATTTCAGGACTCAGCCTGTGCTGGTCGTCGAAGTCACCTCGCCTTCAACCGAACGTACGGATAAAACGGAAAAACTACGTGCTTACAAAGGTATTCCGAGCCTGCGCGAATATCTTCTGCTTTCGCAGGAACGCATGGCGGCGCGGTTGTACCGTCGGGTCGGAGATGAATGGGAAGTTCACGTTTTCGGACGCCCCGACGATGAGGTCCAACTGGAATCCGTCGGGTTGTCGCTGAGTCTCGGCGACATTTATCGAAACGTGGAAGTGTTTTAGCCCCAGGTTTTAGAGCGGAGTGAACACCGCGTCGAGATCGAGTTCGAAACCGGGCAGAACCGCTTCGCCCGACAGTACGCGAGGCTCGGAAAGCTCTTCGACCTCGCAACCGGCGCGATAGATGAAGGCGCGGCGCGGTTCGGGAACAATGAGCCATCCCAGTTGCGTACCGTTCTCGATGAACTCGGTCATTTTCTCTTTCAACTCGTCCACGTCATCGGTCGGCGAAGCGAGTTCGATCACGAAATCCGGACAGAGCGGAAGCGGCTTGCGGCGGTCCTCGGCGGGTATGGCGGCGATGCGCTCCGCGCTGACCCACGCGGCATCGGGAGAACGCCGAGCGCCGTTCGGCAAGGCGAACAAGGGCGAGGAATCGAAAACCCTGCCACCATTTTCCAACATCCAGCGAATGAGAAAATGAGT
>JAAFHI010000806.1 GCA_013298335.1 Actinomycetota bacterium | reverse complement strand
TTCAACGTCACCGGCGGCGGCACGACTTGCTCCGGTGGGCCGGGCGTGGCGGTCGGACTTTCGGGTTCGCAAACCGGCGTCAACTATCAACTGTTCCGTGGCGCGTCGCCGGTCGGCAGCCCGGTGGCGGGAACGGGTTCGGCGTTGTCTTTTGGAAATCAAACTACCGCCGGTACTTACACGGTTGTGGCGACGAACGGTACAACCAGTTGTACTTCCAACATGACCGGAAACGCGGTCGTGACGGTCAGCAGCCTCGTGGTGACCAACGGCAACGACAGCGGCGCGGGCAGTCTGCGCGACGTATTGGCCAATGCCTGTGCGGGAAGCGTCATCACCTTCCAGAGCGGGGTGACGACAGTCACGCTGACGACGGCGGAGCTTTCCGTCGGCGCGAGTCTCACCATCAACGGCGGAACGGGCGTCACGATCACGCGCGGCGCGGGAAGTCCGAACTTCCGGATTTTCAACGTCCTTTCCGGAAATACCGTCTCGATGAACAATCTGACCGTGACCAACGGCAACGGCGCGGGTGACGGGGGCGGCATCCTGAGCAACGGGGCGCTCACCCTGACCAACTGCGCGATCAGCGGAAACGCGGCGTCGAGTCGTGGCGGCGGGTTGTTCGTCCTCAGTGCCTCGGCGACGCTGACCGGCTGTACCATCAGCGGAAACACTTCAGCCAATTTCGGCGCGGCGGCGTTTCAAAATGCCACCGTCACGATGACCAACTGCACCGTCAGCGGGAACACCGGCAGCGTCGGAGGGATGGCATTTGACAACAGTACCCAGGCGACGCTGACCAACTGCTCGGTGGGGAACAATGCCTCCACGGGAATTGTCATCGTCACCGGTTCGCGGGCGACGAGTCTGGTCACGCTGGTCAACACGATGGTTTTGGACACCATCAACGGTTTTGTGAGCCTGACGTCCTTCAATAATCTGGTGCAGGGAATTCCCGGCCTCGGGGGCGCGGGCGGTCTGGTGGACGGCACGGACGGCAACCTGGTCAATGTGGCGAATCCCCGAGTCGGGCCGCTCGGCAACTACACCGGCACGACCCAGACTCTCGCCCTGTTGCCGGGAAGTCCGGCGATCAATGCGGGAACAGCCACCGGCGCACCGACCACCGACCAGCGCGGAATTTCCCGCGTCGGGAACGTGGACATCGGGGCGTTCGAATCGCGTGGCTTCACGATGACGCTGTCCGGCGGGAACAACCAGAGCGCGTCAATCGGAACGAATTTCGCCAGCCCGTTGTCGGTGACGGTGGCGAGCGCGTTCAGCGAACCGGTTGACGGCGGCGGCGTGACGTTTACGCCTCCGGGTTCCGGCGCGAGCGCGAGCGTGGCCGGAAATCCGGCGACGATTACCAGCGGCACGGCGACGACCGGGACGGTGACGGCCAACACAACGGTTGGTGGGCCATACATCGTGGCGGCGAGCGCCAACGGCGTGGCGACCGGCGTGAATTTCTCGCTGACGAACGCCTGCCCGACCATCTCGGCATTCACCGTGACGGGCGGCGGCTCGTTCTGCGCGGGTGGTTCGGGCGTGACGGTCGGACTTTCGGGTTCGCAAACCGGCGTGAACTACCAACTGTTCAATGGCGCGTCGGCAGTCGGCAGTCCGTTGCCGGGGACCGGTTCAGCCTTGAATTTTGGAAACCAGACGGCGGCGGGGACCTACACCGTGGTGGGAACGTTCGGAGCCACCGGTTGCACCGCCAGCATGACGGGCAGCGCGGTCGTGACGGTGAATCCGACGCCTTCAATCTTCAGCGTGACCGGCGGCGGGTCGTTCTGCTCCGGCGGCGCGGGCGTTGCGGTTGGCTTGAGCAGTTCGCAAACCGGCGTCAACTACCAACTGTTCAACGGTGCGTCGCCGGTCGGTAGCCCGGTCGCGGGAACGGGTTCGGCGATTTCGTTCGGAAATCAAACTGCGGCGGGGACCTACACCGTGATCGCGACGGCGACGACCGGTGGTTGTACTTCAAACATGACCGGCAGCGCGGTCGTGACGGTCAATGCGCTTCCTTCAATCTTTAACGTCACCGGCGGCGGTGGAACGACCTGCGTGGGCGGCGGCGTTGCCGTTGGCCTGAGTGGTTCCGAAATTGGCGTCAATTACCAACTGTTCAATGGCGCTTCACCAGTCGGTAGCCCGCTTTCCGGCACGGGTTCGGCTTTGAACTTCGGTAACCAGACGACGGCGGGGACCTACACGGTTGTCGCGACGAACGCGACCACCGGTTGTACGGCGAACATGTCGGGCAGCGCGACGGTGACGGTGGTGTCGGCCCCGACGGCGTTCACCGTGACGGGCGGCGGTTCGTTCTGCGCGGGTGGAACGGGTGTCGCGGTCGGATTGAGCGGTTCGGAAACCGGCGTCAACTATCAACTGTTCCGTGGCGCGTCGGCGGTGGGCAGCCCGGTGGCTGGTACCGGTTCGGCACTGAACTTCGGCATCCAGACGACGGCGGGAACGTACACCGTGGTCGGAACCAATGCGACGGCGGGTTGTTCCACCAACATGACCGGCAGCGCGGTGGTGACGGTCAATCCGCTTCCGACGGCGTTCAACGTGACGGGCGGTGGCTCGTTCTGCACGGGTGGAACGGGTGTCGCGGTTGGGTTGAGTGGTTCGGAAACCGGCGTCAACTATCAACTGTTTCGTGGCGCGTCTCCGGTCGGCAGCCCGGTCGCGGGGACCGGCTCGGCGATTTCGTTCGGAAATCAAACTGC
>JAAFHI010000670.1:2280-3205 GCA_013298335.1 Actinomycetota bacterium | reverse complement strand
TCACGCTCGACTGGTACGCGGCTGATTGGCCGGCGCGCCGGCGGCAGTTCATCGAGCGCGAGGTGAAGATTCGGAATGCGTTTGCGGGGAATCGCCTGGAGCCGTTCGTGCTGAACGAGGCTCAGGCGTTGCTCCTTGATGCGGACAACGAAGCAGCTTTGAATCCAAGCCTGGAGTCGGTCGTCCTGAAGTGTCGGCGACTGGGAATCTCCACGTTCTATCTCGCCGCGCGGTTCGCCGATTGCGTGATCCTGTCCGGACGGCACGCGCGGGTGGTGGCTCAAGACCCGGATACGCTCCGGACCCTGATGCAGACGCTGAAGGTGATGTTCGACGAGCTGCGGCCCGAATTGAAGCCGGACTCCAAGTACAACTCGATTTACGACCTGCAATTCGCCAATGGCAGCCGGATATCCGTCTCAGCGGTTGCGCCTGGACATGAGGAAAAAGGGCGGGGCGATACGTTCACCCACCTGCACATGACCGAGATCCCGTTCTGGCGGGGCGACGGCGAGCGCGCGGCGGTCTCTTTGACTGATGCGGCGAAGGGCGGGGTCATCTCCTACGAGTCCACGGCGAATGGCGTCGGCGACCTGTTCCACCGGAAATACCAGCAGGGCAAGAGGGGAGAAGGAAACGTTCGGTCCTTTTTCTTCCCGTGGTGGTGGAATCGCAACTACCGAGTGAAGGGCGCGCGTTTTGTCGTCGAAGGCTACAACGTCCACCTGCTGCTGTCGGATCAACAGTGGGAGACGATGTTCGAAGACGAGAAGGCCAAGGCTCGGTTGAGCAGCTTCTCCGAAGATGAACGAAGGGAAGCCAAGCGGCCACTTCAATCCGAGGAGAAATGCGCGGACGCGATCTTGGCCGACTTGAGCGGTCGGCTTGGAATTTCTTCCGGCTGTAGTCGCTCGGAATACATGGC
>JAAFHI010000670.1:0-2270 GCA_013298335.1 Actinomycetota bacterium | reverse complement strand
GAGTGTCTCGCCTGGCGTCGTCTGGAGATTGAAAAAAAGGGCGAGCGGAAATTTTCCATCGAGTATCCCGAAAACGACGAGGACTGTTTCGCCTCGACCGGTCGCCCGATCATTGACCAGGCGTACCTGAAGGTGACGTGCGAGCCGGAACAGCCCAGGGAGAACCGCGAGTACGCCATCGGAGTGGACGTGAGTCTCGGCCTCGAAGGTGGCGACAAGAGTGCGATCGCGGTCATCGACGTTTGGTCCGGACGGCAAGTTCACCATGAAGAGATGAGCGTGGCCCCGGATGTGCTAGCCGCGCGGGTCGCCGAACTGAGCGACTCGTACAACTGGGCGAGCATCGTCGTGGAACGCAACGGCCCAGGTATCGCGACGCTTCAGAAGCTGCGCGAACTCGGCTACGAGGACCGGCTCTATATCCATCTCGACGAAAAGCTGATTCGGCAAATCGAGGACGGCAGGCTGACCGCCGCCGAGGCGCGCGAGCGCGCGCAGTTCGGATTCCCGACCACGACAGTCACAAAGCCGCTGATCGCCATCGCGCTGGAGGAGGCGGTCCGGACCGGTGCGCTCGGTCTGTCGAGCGAGGAATGGGTGACGCAGTGCCGGACTTGTGTCTGGCAGGACAACGGGGCTTGGGGGGCGATGTCGGGCTACCACGACGACGGAGTTCTTGCCTTGGGAATCGTCTGGCTGGCGACCCGGCTGCTCCGAGGCGGGCAGGGATTCGTCGGAGTCCTGCCGGAGACCGGCGGAGGGGCGTAGGGCGGTCCGGCTCATTTGCCCTGTGTGTTTCGGAAGAGGGCGGGAACGATTCCAACTACGTTTTTGGTTTCTTCCTCATTTCTATGCCCTCTAGTGAATTTCTATGCGGTCCGTGGAATCGGGCTGGTGGCGGAAATCGGCCCGAACGGGCGGTCGGCGGGTGAAAAACCCGGATTTTGGCCCCGAAAGGGGAGGCGCAACGTGTTCAACTGGATCGAGAAATTATCCAAGCGGTTTCAGGCAGGCGACCCCGTTGCGGTACTGCCCGAAACCGGCCGTTCGTCCGAGCCGACGACGGCGGGCGGGTCGCCCCTGCGGTACTCGACGAACGGCGCATTGGCGATGCCGTTCAGTCCGGACCTGTTCCGGACGGTCGAGGCGCTGTGGTTTTCGAATCCGGACTTTTCCCAGGCGATCCTGAATCTGATCTCCACGACGAACACCGGCCATGACCTGATGATCCCGACCGACGCGAGCGACCGCGAATCCTCGGCGGCGATTGACCGACTGAACGAACTGGCCGCCCGTTTGTTTCCGGAAGGCGGCGGGGTGGATGGGTTCATCAATCTCCAGCTCTCTCAGCTTGCGCTCTACGGCGCGCTGTCCTCGGAGGCTGTCGTGGATTTTCCCGAACGGCGCGTCCGGCAGATCGTGACCGTCCCGGTGCGACAGATCAGATTCCTTTGGGATGAGGAGAACGAGCAGTACCAGCCGGCGCAGCAGGCGTTCTCCAGTCGGACGAAAGTCTCTGGGCTGATTCCTCTCCATCCGGAAACCTACCGCTACCTCGGCTGGCTGTTTCTGGATTCAAGTCCGTATGCCCGCCCGCCTTTCGTGGCCGCACTCGGCCAGATCACCGGCGTCCAGGCGACAGCGTTCGAGTCAATCGGCGAGGCGATTAAGAAACACCGCTTCCTTGGGTTTACCCAGATGAGCGTGACTCCGCCGCCGCGACAGCCTGGGGAGATCGAGTCCGAGTACCAGTCGCGAATGAGTAAGTACCTGACCCAGATCGTGGACCGCATCGAGAAGCGGATTGCTCAGTCGGGATTGCTGGTGGCGTTCCGGGATCAGCAGGTCACGCATACGAAGGTAGACACTAATACGACCGGCATCGCCGATCTCGCGACCGTCATCGAGCAGCAGGTCATGAGCGGACTCGGCCAGCAGCCGGTGTTCTTCGGTCGGTCGGACAGCAGTACCGAAACCTTCGCCGAGGTCGTCTATCAGTTGCTGCTCGCCCAGTGTCAGAACCTCCAGAGGTTGTGTGCCGCGCGGCTGGAGTCGGCCTACGCGCTCGACCTCGCCCTGGGCGGATTCAAGTTCGGCGCGGCGGTGGTCTTCAATCACTTCGTCAGGCGGCGTCCTCTGGAAGAAGCACAAGCGGACAGTGCCCGGTGGATGACCGTCAAAGATCAGGTGGCGTCCGGACTGATTTCGCCACAGCAGGGCGCGCAGCGGTTGGGCTGCGATGAATGGTTCGACGAGTCCCAACTCGGATT
>JAAFHI010000772.1 GCA_013298335.1 Actinomycetota bacterium | reverse complement strand
CACTGTTCCGTTCGGCCATACCGAACGTCAGGCTGGGCTGTTTCGCCAATACCGCGATGGCGTGCCGATCTATTTCGTGGATGAACTCCAGTATTTCAACCGCGGGAACAAGGTCTACGGCGAGTGGGACGACGTCGAACGGTTCGCCTTCTTCAGCCGGGCCGTCATCGAAGTCGCCCGCTATCTCGGCCAGCCGCCCGACATCATCCACTGCAACGACTGGATGACCGGTCTGATTCCGGTCTACCTCCGGACCACGCTCGCGGGCGACCCGTTCTTCGCCCGGACGGCCACCGTTCTGAGCATTCACAACCTGGCCTTTCAGGGATTCTTCGACCTCGGGAAACTCGACACCTTCGGCCTGCCGTGGGACCTTCAGAGCGGACACGACGGCCTTGAATTCGCCGGCGCCGGCAGTACGCTCAAGGGCGGCATCCTCGCCGCTGACTGCGTGACGACGGTCAGCGAGCAGTATGCCCGCGAAATTCAAACGCCCGAATTCGGCTTCCGGATGGACAGTCTGCTCCGCCTGCGCCGCTTCGATCTGGTCGGTATCCTGAACGGCGTGGATTACAACGAGTGGAATCCCGAAAAGGACCGCCACATCGCCGCCAACTACGGCCCGCACGACCTTTCCGGAAAACGCGAATGCAAACGCGATCTGCTCGACCAGTTTGCGCTGCCCCATGAACTCGACCGCCCCGCCGTGGTCGTCGTGTCCCGCATCAGCGACCAGAAAGGCTTCGACCTGATTCGCGACACGGTCTGGAATACGATCCGCGCCGGCGCATTCTTCATGCTCCTCGGTTCGGGCGATGCCCGGTACGAAGTCTTCTTCCAGCACCTGCGGGACCAGTTCCCCCACCGGGTCGGCGTCTACTTCGGCCTCAACGAACCGCTCGCGCACAAAATGGAAGCTGGTGGCGACATGTTCCTCATGCCGTCAGCTTATGAACCGTGCGGATTGAACCAGATTTACAGCCTGAAATACGGCACGGTGCCGATTGTCCGCGCCACCGGCGGCCTCGAAGACACGATTCAGGATTTCGACCGCGTCACCAATACCGGCAACGGCTTCAAGTTTACGACCTACCGCGCGGACCGCTTTCAGGAAAAGATTTACGAAGCCCTGCTGCTCTACACCGACAAGGAACGCTGGACCGCGCTGCAACACAACGGCATGCGCGCCGACTTTTCGTGGGAGCGCTCGGCCCGGCGCTACGTTGACGTGTACCGCCTCATCGGCCTCTAACTGGAGTTCACCGTGTATTTCGACGACCTTGCGCAGTCCATTGATGCATTTTCGAAGCTGCCGATGGATGCCGACCCCGAAAAACTGCGGGATGAAGCCGAAGGCATGCTCGGACTTCTCTTTCAGGAATGCATGAAGGTTCGGGAAGCCTCGAATGACTATCCGCGCAATCCGATTCGCGGAGACGTCTGGTTTCGCGGTTCCGAAATCGGCCTCATTGCCGAAAACCTTGCCATTGCCCTCAACGTGGTTTTCTCGACCTCGAAGAGCACGCCCACACGGCGCGGTGCGCGGCGATTCTCGCGGTGCAAAGTCACTACCACAACCTGGTCGGACCGGCGATGATCGCGCGGGCCGAGTGCAACGAGCGGCTTGAAAACTTCGATTTCGCGGTGCAGCTCTACGAAGCGGTGATCGGCGATTTTACCTGGATCGTCGGCAAATGGATTGACGAACCCGGCGCGCCACCCTCGGATGAAGACCGCTGTTCGATTGAATGCCTGATCGTGGCCCTCAATCGAACGCTCGCGCTACGCCCCGAAGCCCCGAATTCAATGGACCTTCGCGCCGGGCTGGCCCGGGCCGAAGCGATCCTGGCCCGGAAATGAGCCTCCGCCATTGAAACGGCGGGCAATTTCGCGCAGCTTTTCGGGACGAACAGCCACTTCTCCCTGACATCCCGATGAAACCGTCAGAATCTCCATTTCCCTGTTTATGGTATGGGTTACCGCTCGACAATGTCGGACTTGGCAAAGTTCGCCCAGATTATGGGACCTATGGAGGCTATGATTTTTCACTGCTTCCCTCTCCACCGGCAAACCTGAATGGAAGTTTTGACTGGTTGCTTGAGTCGGAAATTTGTGACTGGAGCATTGCCACCAGAAAAGTCGAGGAGAACAGGAAATCAATTGAGGCACTTGAAGTTTCAGCTCTGAACCAGGGATTGAACCTTCCCCCCTCATTCGTCGCATTCTTCAGAACACTTCAATTACAAACACGGATTCGGTCAGTTACGGACTGTTACCTTTATCTCTGTTCCCAAGCGGTGCCCATTCCGAATGTGAAGGGACACCTCATTGAATTTTTGATTGATTCTCAGGGATGTCTTGGTTGGTATCTCTACATCAACCAGGACGGAAGCGATCATGCGGTCCTTTGCTCAACCCCATTTATCGGATCTGAGTCTGTTGAAGGTGACACCGATGAATCTGGATTTGCTGAACTGGTGTTCTGTGGCGAATCATTCGAGAGTTTTCTTTGGAGGACTTGGATTGAAAACGAGATTTGGCTCTCCCAAAGTTACGAGAAGCCAATCAATGAACTTGGCCAGGCGTACATTCATCAATATCTTCAAAATTATTCCAGCCGCCCAGGGCTTTGGCAAAAGTTGGCAAGCATTTTTAACCTGAGGACTTTTTGAATTGATCAATACGCCATTCACATTTCACTCGGTAGCCCCGAAATGGCCCTGCGACGAGTCCCATTTCTCAAAAAACAAAACCTTCCAAAAATAACTCGTCTTGACACCAGTAGCCGAAACCAGTTGAATGCTGGTTCTCTCCTGCTTCACTCAAATTTCCCAATGGTAAGGATTTCTCGCGATGTCATACGCAGCCCTCGGAATGATTGAAAC
>JAAFHI010000259.1 GCA_013298335.1 Actinomycetota bacterium | reverse complement strand
AAGTCGCCGCGTGGGAGGAACAACGCAATCGACGGTCATCGAAAATCGACTGGCGCTTCACAACCGCCGATGCGCGCATCAAATTGAAACGACTTTACCCGTCAATACAAGGCTGACGGACTACTAGCGGACAACCTTTTCGAACACGATCACGTTCGACTTGCGGAAGGCATCGGAGGCGAAAAATCGCAACCCGATGCCTTTCGCGTTTTTGAACCCGCGCGCCCGGAGCCACGTCGGAACGTCGAGCGTATGGTCGAAGTGCATCGGATGGGACGTCGTCGGACCGAATGCAATCGAGGCGATGAGCCGTCCGCCGGGCGCGAGATGGGCCACCAGAAATTCGAGCGTTTCCTCCGGGTCGGAAACATGTTCCAGCACGTCGAGCGCGATGATCGTGTCGTAAACGTGAATGACCGCCTCCCGCTCGCTCGCGAACTGCATCCGCAATCCGCGCTCGCGGGCGCGCCAACGCGCATACCGCTGACTCTCGCCGTCCACGTCGAAATAGGTCGTCTCGAACCCGCGCGCGGCGGCTTCGAGCGCGATGTCGCCGATGCCCGCGCCGAAATCGAGCACCCGTCCGCGCAACAGACCGAGCACGTCGAGCGAAAAAGCGATGTTCTTGTAGGTCAGATGAAACTGCGACAGGTCGTAGATGTAATACGGCGCGTTCTCCTCATACCACGCAATGGTCTCGGCCTCGGTCGCGGGCGGCGCGGCGTGCCAGTTCCGGGCGAGCGTACCGGTACTCGTCACCAGCAGACTTTGAACCTCTTCAGGGTCTTCCCCGGTAAATTCGGCCAGCGCTTCAAGCGTTTCGCGTTCATTGATCTGATGCCGACGCCGCGACATCCAGATCAGAACCAGCGACGCCGTCATCCATAAGGACAGCGCGCCGATATGAACGCCCTGCCCGCCGCCGAAAAGCAGCACCGCGAACAGGGCCGCCATCGCGGGCAGCATCAGATTGAACTGCCGCTCGCCGGAGATGACGAACAGCAGGTGCGCGGCCAGT
Source organism: Actinomycetota bacterium (assembly GCA_013298335.1). Taxonomy (GTDB): domain Bacteria; phylum Acidobacteriota; class Blastocatellia; order Chloracidobacteriales; family Chloracidobacteriaceae; genus JAAFHI01. The sequence goes on along the minus strand of JAAFHI010000259.1, from coordinate 4,749 downwards.
CCGGCGCAGAAGATCCCGATTTCGGGCGAAAGACATTTGCCCCACACGAGCAGGGCCAGTCCGAACCAGTCCGCCGCGAAATAGACGAACGGCGCGACGAGCATCGGGCGGCGGGCGGCCTCTTCATCCCTGGCCGGACGCTTGAACAGCCGCCGGACGTACAGGTTCGCCCCGACCAGCGCCGCCAGACACACCCCAAAGATGAGACCCTCCCGCGCCGAACGGACGTTCAGGGAGGTCGCAAGCGCCAACACGGCGGCCAAAACCCAGCGAATGCGGATGGTCCAGGAAAATTTCTTCGTCGTTTCGACCGTCAACAGCAGATATTTCGGAACGTAGAAGACCGCGTACGCCAACGCCATGCCGATGAACGCCACCGCGGTCCACCGCAACGGCCCGCCCCACGGCGAATGCATCCGAAACACCAGCACCGTCACCGCCGAGGCCACCGCGACCGCCCCGATCCCGATGCGGGCGTACCAATTCAGAAATTTCTCCTGTTCCCGATAATTCATGAATTTCCGTTCACCGCGTTCCCAAAATGGCCGGAGTTCAATGCATCCGCGCCAGAACCTGAAGCACAAACCAGAAAAGATGCAGGACGACCCCGAACGTACCCAGAATGATGCCCGCCAAAGCCATCCCCTGTCCCTCCTCGACCCCGTAACTCTGGAGGCCCTTACGGGAATTGACTCCGTAATAGATCGAAAATCCTCCCAGAATGACCCCGCAGCAGAACAGACTGATGATGCCGAAAATCATGGCTTTCTGTGCATCGCTTTTAAGATTCGCAACGTCCCCGTTGTCGAACATGCCGCCATATCCCGGCGATGACATGGGCGGCATCCCGTAAACCGGCGCGTAGGGATCGGGCGGCGCCCCATAAGGACTGGACGGCTGTCCGTAGGGATTCGACGGCGGCGCATAGGGGTTTGAAGCCTGAGCATAGGGATTCGGCGGTTGGGCATACGGATTTGACGGAGGAGACTGACCATACGAAGGATCATATCCCGGCTGCGGCTGACCATATGGCGCGGGCGGACTCGGCGGCGCAAAAAAATCGCGCAGCACCGGCACGTTGCGCGCTTCCGACCACCCCATCCCTTCCTTGTAAACCTGATCGGTCGGTCCGACGCTGCCCTGCGCCACCCACTGTTTCAGAGTTTCGAAATCCGCGTCGTAGACCTGCCCGCCGATGCTGACTTTCCACACCATCGCGCCCAAGGTTCACCTCTCCTTCACTGAACGGTGACCGCGACATCAGGCTTCATACACGTTCGCGGCGATTGCCTTGTCGTAAAGCTGCTGACGGTTCTGATCGAAAAGCAGCCACAGCAACAGCAACCCGCAGGCCTGCCCGAGAATGTTTTTGAGCACCTCGCGCCCAACGGCCTTCCAGAAACCGAGATACTGCCCGTGCTCGTCGAGCACCACCGTTCCGACAATTTTTTTTCCCGGCGTGCTTCCGTTACGGCTCATCATCCACGCGCAGAGCGCCAGATACCCCACCGCGCCAAGAAACACAAACAGATACAACCCCGTCACCGCCCCCGAACCAACCGGATTCTCCGGGTCGCCAGTCGGACGCGCGGTCGCGAAAAAAAACAGAAAGCCCGGAAGGCAGAACACGGTACTTCCGATGCCGTCGAGAATCGTTCCGAAGAACCGTTGCACGAGCGACGCCTGCGGCGGAAGCTGGTTCGAGTAACTGTAGGCCATCGCGCCATAGCCGACCTGACCATAGGCCGGAGCATTCGAGGCGTATTCCGGAGCCGGCGCACCATAGGTCGATCCGCCGCCATACTGCCCGTATGGATTTCCATAGGTATTCGGCGGTGACTGCGGATAGGTCGGCGGCTGATACGGATTGGCGGTTGGCGCACCGTATCCCTGGGCGCCCCCCGCCGATTGCCCGACAGCCGGGCCCGGCGGCGCGAAAAGATCACGCAGCACCGGAACGCGCTGCGCTTCGGACCACCCGAGTCCTTCCTTGTACACCTGATCCGTCGGCCCGACGCTTCCCTGCGCTACCCACTGTTTCAGGGTCTCGAAATCCGCGTCGTAGACCTGCCCGCCGATGCTGACTTTCCACACCATCGCGCCCATTGAAAAACTCCTTGAAACAGTCTTGGGAGTCTCGGGAGTCTTGAGGATCTTGGGAGTCTCGGAAAAAAGAAATGAGGACTCCCCAGACGCTCAAGACTCCCGAGACTCCCAGGACTCGTATTAGGCTCGTCGCCACCGCGTGCCGTCCTTGCCGTCTTCGAGCAGGATGCCGCGTTCGGCGAGCAGTGACCGAATTTCGTCGGAACGGGCGAAGTTCTTCGCCTTGCGGGCTTCCAGTCGCTCGTCGATGAGCGCCTGCACTTCGTCGTCAAGCAGTTCATCCGTCGCCGGTTCGAGAAAACCGAGCACGGAATCCATTTTCTCGAAGGCGGCGATGGCACCCTGCTTCCCGGCTTCCGAAAGCCGCTCCTGCTGCACCGCCGTGTTGACCGCCGTTTCGAGCATCGCGAGCGCGGCCAGCGCCTCCGCCGTATTGAGGTCGTCGTCCATTCCGGCTTCGAACTGGGCCGTCACGGTCGCGATGTCGTCGAGCAGACCGTCCGGTTGCCCACCGAGATCCTGCGGATTCGCCTCGCGCAGCCGACGCACGCTTTCATTGAGCCGCTTGAGCCGACGCTCCACCCCTTGCAGGCTTTCAATCGTGAAGTTGAACGGCTTGCGATAGGGCACGGAAATCAGCGAATAGCGCACCGCCAGGGGATCGAAGCCCTTTTCGACCAGATCGCGCACCGTGTAGTAGTTCCCGTCACGCTTCGCCATTTTCCGGCCATCCACCATCAAATGCTCGGCGTGCAGCCAGTACTTCACGAACGGCTTGTCGGTCGCACCTTCCGACTGGGCAATCTCGTTCTCGTGGTGCGGAAAAATGAGGTCCACGCCGCCGCAGTGAATATCGAACGTCTCGCCGAGATACTTCATCGCCATCGCCGAGCATTCGAGATGCCACCCCGGACGCCCGCACCCGAAGCGCGTTTCCCAGTTCGGCTCGCCCGGCTTCGTCCCCTTCCAGAGCACGAAGTCGCGCACGTCTTCCTTTTCGTACTCGTCGGCGTCCACGCGCTCGCTCGCCCCTGCCTGATTGCCTGCGACCTTGTTGCCCGAAAGTTTGCCGTAGTCCTCGAACGCCGCGATCTTGAAATAGACCGAGCCGTCGCTCTCGTAGGCCCGCCCGCGTTCGACCAGCCGCCCCACGAGGTCGATCATCTCCGGAATGTGGTCGGTCGCCCGCACCACGATATCGGGGCGCTCCATACCGAGCGCGTCGGCGTCCTCCCAGAAATGAACGATGTACTTCTCGGTGAACGCGCGGATGTCCAGCCCCGCGGCAGTTGCATCACGGATGATCTTGTCGTCCACGTCGGTCAGATTCATGACATGGGTCAGGTCATACCCGCGATACTTCAGATAGCGCCGCAACACGTCCACGAAGAGAAACGAACGGAAGTTGCCGATGTGCGCGAAGTTGTACACGGTCGGTCCGCAGGCGTAGAGCCGGACGTGATTCCCTTCCAACGGCTCGAACACCTCCGATTTACCCGACAACGTATTCACGAACTTCAACATGACGACGACTCCGTTTCCTGGGGGTTCTCGAAAAACGAGGTTCGCGATGCTACCGAATTTCAACGCCCACCGTAAACCGCCAACCGCCGCCCGTGCTTTGCCCACCGGCGTCGGATGGCCTATAGTCGCCGTTTCTCACGACCGGATGACCTCCCTTTCCGCATATTCCCGTTTTTTTACGATTGGCACCCACTCGAATGAACGAGCACGCTCCCGAAACCACCGACCGCACGTCCGCGACGCGCGGCCCGAATCTCAAACGCACGCCCCTCGTCATGGTCAACACCGGCGACGGCAAGGGAAAGACCACCGCCGCCCTCGGAACCCTCATGCGGGCCGTCGCGCACGGCTTCAACGTCGTCATGTTGCAGTTCATCAAGACGAGCGAGGACCCGCGGTTCGGCGTCTACGGCGAAATCAAAAGCGCCGAGAAACTCGGCTTCGACATTCTTCCGCTCGGCGACGGGTTCACCTGGGATACGAAAAATCCGGAAAGCGACCGGCAGACGGCGCGCAAGGCGTGGAATATTTGCGTGGAGAAAATCAACTCGGGCAAGTACGATATCGTCGCTATCGACGAAATCACCTATGCGTTCACTTTCGGCTGGCTCACGATCGAGGAAGTCATCGACGTTCTCAAAAACCGGCCACCCGAAATGCACGTCATCCTCACCGGCCGCGACGCGCCGCCGGAACTCATCGAGTTCGCCGATCTCGTGACGGAAATGAGGGAGATCAAACATCCCTTCAATACCCGCCGCGTCGTCGCGCAGCTTGGAATCGAATTCTGAAAGGGATCAGGGGTCAGGAATCAGGGGTCAGTTTTCATTCTCGATTCCGAGAATTGCCGCTCCCCTTCTTCCGGCCCTGATCCCTGATTCCTGACCCCTGATCCCTCTTATGGCCTGGTTCAAACGCAAAAAGAAATTCACCAACGACACGCCGATCGCCGACCGGACGGTCAAGACCGAAGGTCTGTTCGTCAAATGCTCGAAGTGCGGCGGCACGCTGTTCAAGAAGGATCTCGTCGAGAACCTCAACGTGTGCAAGCTCTGCGACAACCATCTCAAGTGGTCGTGCCGCAGCCGCCTGCATCACCTGTTCGACGAGGGCGAATAC